>DATFTU010000573.1:0-3792 GCA_035261565.1 Bacteroidia bacterium | reverse complement strand
CATTACATATAATGCATAAGTCCCTAAATGCTTTTCCGCTTTTTGATTTCCTCTATACACCTCAATTGTATAGCTCATGGCTTGAAAAGTATGAAAAGACAACCCAATTGGAAGAATAATTTTGAGTAAACTGATAGAATAACTCCAATGAAAAAATGTACTTATGGAATTAACGTTATCAATAAAAAAATTAAAATATTTAAAGAAGAATAGAATGCCAATATTGACAACCAAAGAAAGAATCAAAAAACTTTTTTTATTATTAGGATATTTTTCCATGACTATGCCAGCTATATAATCAATTATAATAGTTAGAAATAAAATTAAAATATACTTTGGTATAAAGAACATATAAAAAACACAACTCGCCAGCAATAGCATTAACCAACGAATTTTATTAGGCAAAACAAAGTATAGCGTTGTAACTACAATAAAGAAAATTATAAATTCGAAAGAATTAAATAACATATTAATTAAGCTTCTTGTTTTTAAACCAATTAACTGTTTTTTCGAGCCCCTGTTGCAAGGTTGTTACAGGTGCAAAACCAATAGTTTGTTTAGCCAAGTTTATATTGGCAAAACTATTTTTAATTTCTCCCGGCCTTTCAGATAAGTACTGTGGTTTTATATCGGAATTTAATAGTTTTGAAATATGATTAAAAATTTCGTTTACCGAAATTGTTCCGCCCAAGGCAATATTCATAACCGTATGCTTGGGCAATTGAGTATTTTCAATACAGAGAATATTGGCACGCACCACGTTTTGTACGTATGTAAAATCGCGTGTGTTATTGCCTGTACCATAAATAGAAGGTGCTCTGCCTGCCATTAAAGAGGCAATAAATTTTGGTATAACAGCTGCATAAGGCCCATCGGGGTTTTGCCTTTCGCCAAATACATTAAAGTAGCGCAAGCCAATGGTAGTGATGCCGTACAAATTTGAAAACACAGCAGCATACTTTTCGTTAGTATGTTTGCTTACCGCATATGGCGATAATAAATTACCTGTTTTATTTTCTTCTTTTGGGGTGGTGGCATCATCGCCATACACAGATGATGAAGATGCGTATATAAATTTTTTAACGCCGCACTCTTTTGCAGCAAAAAGCATATTTACAAAGCCGCTTACATTTACTTCGTTAGTTTTAATGGGGGTTTCTACACTACGTGGCACGGAGCCAAGGGCAGCATGATGTAACACCACATCAATATCCTTACAAGCTTTTATACAAGTGGCTTCATCAGTAATACTTCCTTTTATAAAAGTAAAGTTTGGATGTGATTTAAGTGGTTCAATATTTTTTTCGAACCCGGTAGATAAATCATCTAACACAACCACTTTTTGCGCAGCATTAAGGGTAAAGTAAGTAGCCAAATGTGAACCAATAAAGCCTGCCCCCCCGGTTACTAATATTTTTAAGCCCGATAAACTATTTGTGTGAAGTGTAGTTTTTTCTGCCATGAGTTATTTATTTAGCAGGAATTAAAATTTCCTGCGGTAATTTTACACGAATACTTTGCCCAATGCTTTCCAATAAAACATCAATAAAACGCCCCTCTTTATTTTCCACCACAAAGCCTTCAATATTTTTTAGCGCCCCCGAAGTGATTTTAACTTTATCGCCTTGCTTATAGGTATTACCAATTCCAAAGGCTTCCATTTGGTAACCAAGTTCTATTAATTGTTTTAAGCGTTTTATTTCAATATCGCGCACTATTGCTAATTTTCCATCGCTGCGTACAAAGTTTACTATGCCTTTTGTTTGTATGGTTTTGTCTTGCTCCTGTTGACTAATATGAGCAAATACATAGCCATTTATAAGCGGAAGTTCTACCATTTTTTTACGGTCGCTCCATTGCCTCATAGTTTTTAAAATGGGCGTATAAGCTTCGATGCCTTTTTTTAACAAGCTATCCTGCACTTTTTTTTCCTGGCGAGAGGAAACATACAAAGCATGCCAGTGTTTATTATTCTGCATTTTTATTTCTACACCTTGCATTTTTACTTGTTTCTTTTTATGGCTCCGCCTCTTCAGTCACATACGACTAAGTAAGCTTAAATATAATCATGCCACAGCACGACTATTAATTTTTTACTACTTGCTCCAAAGAAGCAAGGGGTGCATGCCCGGTTCTTTAATTTTACTTAAATCAAACTCATCCGAACTAAAATGCACATATCTAATTTTTTTACCAATTTTCTTTTCTGCTTTTTGTATTTGCTCCAGCATAAAAGTTTGGTTAATGTTATCTCCAACTAAAATAATATCAATAATATCAGTATTCTGTCCGTTAGCCAACTTGCCAACCAAATAAACTTTATGCAAATCGCCAATGCGCTGTACCACATAATCAACAATATGCACTAAGCCCGTAAGTTTAAGTACAATACTATTAATATCTTTAAAAAGAGGGTGCTTGGTATTGGCTTTAAATAACTTTTTGTTTCCTTCGGTATACGAATCAATAAACCCGGCTTTTTCGAACTTGTTTAGCTCCAAACGAATACCATTAGTTGATTCGCCAAACTCTTCTTCCAGGCTTCGTAAATAAGCTGTTGTGCTACTATTAAGAAAAAATTTCATTAACAGTTTAACACGCGTTTTCGATGATATTAGGGTTTCTATCATTTATTGAGTAACAAAACTACTCAATATTTATAAAAAAGCAAATTTATTTTGAGGTATTTATATAGTGTATTAAATCAATATAAAAATTTGATTTACAGTATTTTAAATCGAAATAAAGTTTATTTCTTTCTTCGTTTTTTCTCTTTTATAATTAGTGAGAGCTCCCGGCCTGTTTGCCCCTTTACTGAGGTATTTTCTTGTGCTCTTCTTAACAAATATGGCAAAACTTCTTTTACCGGGCCATAAGGCACATATTTAGCCACATTATAGCCCGCCAACGAAAGGTTATAACTGATATGATCGCTCATGCCTAACAACTGCGCAAAGTAAATTCGTTTATCGCCCGGTTGAATATTGTTTTTTTGCATTAACTCTGTAAGCAATAAACTGCTTTGCTCATTATGCGTGCCGGCGCAAATACTCACATGACTTATGTTTTTAATACAGAGTTCTAACGCCAGGTTATAATCTTTATCGCTTCCCTCTTTATTTGGTTGAATGGGCGACGAATAACCCTTTTCTGCGGCACGTTTTCTTTCTTTTTCCATATAAGCACCACGCACCAGCTTAGCACCAATATGGTAGTTTTTCTCTTTGGCTTCTTTTATGCACTCTTCTAAATAAACAAATCTATCGTGCCTGTAAAGCTGATAGGTGTTGTAAATTATAGCGGTTTCTTTATTAAATTTTTCTTTGTTTTCGGTAGCTAAATCATCTATGGCTTGTTGTATCCAACTCTCTTCGGCATCAAAAAATATAGGCTTAGCAAATTTATGGGCCTGCTCACAAATGTTATATACACGCTGTTTTACGTTTTGCCATTCTGTTTTTTCAGCCTCGTTTAAATTTTGTTTGGCACTCACCTTTTCAAGCAAGGCAAAACGAGCCAAACCAGTTACTTTAAAAACACAAAACGGTATACTTGCATCATTTTTTGCACGATGAATGGTTTCAATGGTTTCATTCATGCAAGCATCAAAATCCGTTTCAGATTCTTTCCCTTCTACCGAGTAATCTAAAATGGTACCAATGTTATATTTGGCAAGCTCCTTAATAGTTTGGTTACACTCAGCAATAGTTTCTCCCCCTACAAATTGCTTATAAATAGTATTTTTTATAATACCTTTTATGGGCAAGTGCAGGTTTAATGCCAGAGGAGTAA
>DATFTU010000572.1:0-4839 GCA_035261565.1 Bacteroidia bacterium | reverse complement strand
AAAATGTAGTTATCTGGCAATTCAATATCATCATCGCAAAGAAAAATATGTGAGCTGTTTGCTGCTCTAATACCAATATTTCGTTGCGTACATACAGATGGCAGGGCGTATAAATAGGTTATGTTTAAAAGTGGAAATTTATTTTTTAATTTATTTTCGTTTGCCGGCATTATACTTGCATCTACAATAATTACCTGGTTAGGCAATTCTTTTTGTTTACTTAAAGACATTAAAGTATTTACGAGGCTTTCGTAACGATTGTAGGTGGGAATAACAGCGCTAACGGTCATTTTTTATACGCAGGGTGTAAATAAAAAAGAGAATCCTGAAGAGTAGTTTCGTTTACTTTATGTTTTTTAGTTTCGTAGCGCAAAGATTTAAATTCGTTTTTTATCCAGTGCCCTAAATCTTTTTCTTTAATAAAAGCCACTTTTTCTATTCTGTTTTCACTAATAGCCCCTCTACACATTAAGCAAGGTTCGTAGGTTGTTATAAGCAATAAAGAATCTCGGTTTAGGCTATTAAATTTTTGAGTACCTATGTTTTTAATTACATCCGATATGGCATTAATTTCAGCATGCCCCCCAATATTGGTGTCTTTTAAAACGGTGTTATAACCTCTACCAATTATTTTTCCGTTATATATAACAAGGCTTGCCACAGGAACTTCTTTTGCTTTTAAAGCCTCAACAGCCAGATTAACTAACTCTTTTCTTTCTGTCGGGGTTAAATTTGCTTTGGCAGTTAAATAATACCATTTAGATTGAAATAATAAAGCCAATAATAATAGAATACATAGTAACGCAACAACAGGTATTAATTTACTTTGTTTCATTTTTAAAATAAAGGTTGTTAAATGCTGAAACTGTTTCCTGCATATCCTGCATAAGAACTCTTTTCCTATCTGATTTTTTACCTAAAAGTGCAGTTAGGTTTTCAATCATTTCTGTTTTGTTATTGCATGTAAAAACTCGCGCACTATTTACCAAATTTCCAACTTTAAAGGCAACTACTGTCATACCCGAATATAATGCCTCGGCAAAAACGTAGCCCTGCCCCTCGTGTACGGATGGGTGCAAAAATAATTTACTATCAGCCATTATATCTAACACTTTATGCCTTGGGAGTTCTCCCGCCAAATTAATATTTTTATCAAGCCTCTTTGAGGCAATTAAATTTTTTAACATGTTAAACTCTTCGGCATTGCCTATAATCATACTTTTCAGGTTCGGAAATGTTTTTACAAGCTCTTCAACAATTTCAATAAATAGGCTATAATTTTTTATTGCATGAAGGTTACCTACACCTAAAATATCAATAGTAGGATTGTCGGATATATTAGTGGTAAAATTTTCTGTATCCAGTCCGATTGAAATTATCCGGTGTACATTTTTATTAGTTGTTTCTTTAAATTTTTTGGCTACAAAATCAGAAAGCGCAACAATGGTAGTTTTTTTTAAATTGATAAGTTTTATATACTTATTACCGGGCAGTGCATCTAAACCAACAATGGTGGAAATGTGTTTTATCTTAAATAAACTACTTATTAATTGGCCTACAAATGCACATTGTGTAAGCCAAAAGCTATGTATGGCAGTAACCTTATTTGTTTTGTTTAATTGTTTAAACCTATAAAGCACTTGTAGCCATGTTTGTA
This sequence comes from Bacteroidia bacterium, assembly GCA_035261565.1. GTDB lineage: Bacteria > Bacteroidota > Bacteroidia > B-17B0 > Aurantibacillaceae > PALSA-968. Next base: position 3,182 of record DATFTU010000572.1, on the reverse strand, counting down.
TTCTGCGCAAGCCTTTTTTGTTACACCCGCCTATAGCATATACATCAATATTATTCCATTGGTATTGTTTTTTTTGAAAAGGATATTGAAAAGTTATTACAGATATTTTTACGTTTCTATTTATATTTCTCCTATAATAATGTAATACGTAACTCTGCAATATGGGAATACAATTTACATCCTGCTCGTTGGCAGGAAAGCCCGGGGTAAAAAAAACAATATGCTTGGTACTTTCATTCACGTATTACAAATCTAATTCTTAGTTTTATATCATTGCAAAAAATGATTCAGACTTCAAGCCCATATATAGAATATAAATTACCGAAAGAAAAAGCGATAAAAAAAGTATTAATTATTCGTTTGCAGGCTATGGGCGATGTTGTTATTATGTTGCCTTACATCCAAAATCTTAAGGAAAAGCTTCCGGCTAATACAACTATTGATTTACTGACCCGTAAAGAGACCGAAAGTATCCCTAAGCATATAAACCTGTTTAATCACGTATATTCTATAGGCGGAGGCCGCAATACAAAGCTGCAATTGCTAAGTTTTTTGCTTTTGTATCCTATATTGTTATTTAAAGGTTACGATGTTGTTTTTGATTTACAAAACAATAACCTTACAAAGGTTATTCGGTTTCTACTGGGCATTAAAGCTTATAGTTTGTTTGATAGAGTTTCTCCTAATTATGCAGGAGACAGGTATAAAAACACCATCAACATACTTGGCATAGCGCAAGTACAGTTTAAAAAATTAAATACAGGTAAAGAATCAAATAAACTGCTTACGGAATATAACCTTACCAAAAGGCATTTTATTGTTATTAACCCCGCCGGTGCCTTTGAGAACAGAAACTGGGCGTTAGATAACTATGTGCAGTTTTGTAAACTGTGGGCAGAAAAATATAACACGCTGTTTGTAATACTTGGCATTACTAAAATTAAACACAAAGCCGACTATTTGAAAGAAAAACTGGGGCAATCGGCAATTGATTTGGTAGATAAAACAACTCCCTACCAGGCTATGCAAGTTTTGCAAAATGCAAAACTTGTTTTGTCCGAAGATTCGGGCTTGCTTCATATGAGTTATGCTGTGGGAACGCCAACGGTGGGTATTTTAGGCTCTACCCGTAATGATTGGACTAACCCTAATTTACCGCATACACATTTTTTTAATTCGGCCGATTTGCCTTGCGGAAACTGTATGCTTGCCCAATGTAAATTTGAAGAAACTATTTGCCTTACACGTTTAAAGCCACAACATGTTTTAGATGCGGCGATAACTTTGCTGGAAAGTAGAAGATTTTAAAATATAGTTAGAAGGGCTTTCATTATCTTCTTTTTTATACATTTGATTTTATTAATTGTATGGATAGGCAAACAAATTTTACAAGCAAAGATTTTTTTAGATTAATTATGCCTTGGCGCAAAAGCATTCTTGTTTTTTGCGGACTTTCAACCTTATGTGCTATAATTTTTTCTTCGCCCACTTTTATAAGCCCTTTATTTAAATCAGAATTGATTTTATACCCACCTGCCACAAACTCTAACAAAGAGCTTCTTGAATATGATATGCGCTTTGGCGCCGATAAAGAAATAGATGAGCAGCTTCAGATTTTCCGTTCAGGGATCTTAAGAGATTCCATTATAAAAAAATACGCCCTAATGAGTCATTATAAAATAAACACTGCAGATAAATACTCGAATGATAATTTGTATAGAAAATTTGATGACAGGATATCATTTGACAGAACGCGGTATAATGCTATTGCAATTACCGTATATGATGCAAGTGCCGATACGGCAGCTATGATAGCCAATGATATAGCTGTATTTGGGGATAAGGTTAAAGAAAATATATTTAAACACAATTATAAGGTGGCGTACGAAATTCTTGAAAAACAATTTCTTTGGACAAAGGGTGAATTAGACTCTATTAAATCGAGGATTTTACTTTTTGGTAAAATTTCTGAAAAACTGAATGATAAAACAGAAAGGGAGCAATTTATACATAAAGCAAAAAAAGAGCAAGACATACCCATGCTTACACTTTTAACTAACTACGAAAATAAACTTGTTGAGTTTGCTGATATAGAAAAGAGGTATTACGAAGCGAAAGAAAAATTATTTAATAAATTCCCTACATCGTATATTATTACTCCGGCAACAGTTTCCAGTAAAAAAGCGTATCCTTCAAGAGGGTTTATTGTATTGGTTACATTTATGTGTTCTTTGTTATTAGCTACCGCACTTGTTTTTGTTATAGAACGTTTAAAAAGCATTGGTCATACCGTTTCAGATAAATAAGATGTTTACTAAATCTAAACAAACTTATTTTATCGCAATTTTAGTATTATTTATCGCATGTTTGTCTGTCTCTTTAGTTAAAAATGCAAGTGCAACGGTTATTTCGCTTTTGGCTATATCATTTATACTTACAGGGTATTTATTATCTTTTTACAATTTTTCGAAAATATATAAGCTGTTAGTTTTTTTTATTCCTTTTTCTGTAAATCTTTTATTTACCAATATAAACCTATCGGTTTTTATTCCATCTGAGCCTCTAATAGGCTTATTGGCTATTACTTTTTGTTGTTATATGCTTTTTCACAAGGTTAAAATCAACCTCAATCTATTAAAACACCCGATTACTGTTTTTATTTTGCTGTATCTTTTTTTTATACTTGTTAGCGTATTTTTTTCAAGCATGCCTATCGTTTCTGTAAAGGCTGCCATAGTTAAATGTACGTATGTTTTGGTGTTTTATTTCTTTTCGCATTTTGTACTAAGTAAAAATATTCATAAAATGTTTGACGTTTTTATTATATACGGAATAGCACTTGTGCCTATTATTATATTTACGCTTGTTAACCATAGTTTTTATAGTTTTTCAAAGGATACTTCAAACATTGTTTCAATGCCTTTTTTTTCAGATCATACAATATATAGCGCTTGCCTTACCTTTGTTTTTTTACCACTTGTACTTCTTTTGTCGTTTTCAAAAACATTTCAGTTAAACCGTATTAAAAGTGCTATGCTTTTTATACTGGTACTGTTACTTTTTGTAGGAATAGGATTTTCTTATTGCAGGGCGGCCTGGCTAAGCTTAATTGCAGCCCTGGTATTTTTATTAATTCTTTCTTTGGGAGTAAATATTAAAGGCTTTGTTGCTTTATTTCTTAT
>DATFTU010000571.1:0-3372 GCA_035261565.1 Bacteroidia bacterium | reverse complement strand
GCCTATTACCGAAAACACCAAAGTTGAAAAAAAATACACCCGGCTTAGTAAACGTTTAACCAGATGGGCATCCAGAGGTTGGCCCCACAAAGGTTTAGAAAAAAGGTTAAACAAAATTAAACTGGAAATGTCGGATATTTTAAACCCTAAAAAGTAAACTAATTTTTAGCTGAGTATTGGTTAATAACAAAAAAACACCGTATACCCTAAAAGGAATTATTAATACATTTGTTTAAATGAAGTAAAATGAAAAAAACGAGTATAATAATTTTAACCGTTGCCATATCTTTCTGTTTTGGTTTCACAGTTAAAACAATAATTACAAAACAACCTAACGAACAAACAAAAATGAAAAAAGTAACCGGAATAGGCGGCATTTTTTTTAAATGCAAAGACCCAAAAACAGTAACAGAGTGGTATCAAAAAAACCTTGGCTTAACCACTAACCCATATGGGGCAACTTTTGAGTGGTATGAAGAGGCAGACAGCAAAAAGAAAGCACAAACACAATGGACACCTTTTAAAGAAACAACAAAATACTTTGAGCCTTCAGCTAAAGACTTTATGATTAACTACAGGGTTGAGAACCTGGAAGCACTTGTGGAAGAATTAAAGAAAAATGGGGTAACAATTGTTGATACTATACAAACATATGATTATGGAAAATTTATTCATATTCTTGATGTTGAAGGGAACAAAGTAGAGCTTTGGGAGCCAACTGACCATTAAACACAGGAGATTAAACAATAGTTTTAAACTATATCTGCAATTACTTTCTTAGTTTTTTTATCTCGATAAAATTTTAAATTCTGTACGGCGATTTTGTTGCCTGCCCTCATCCGTATCGTTAGTGGCAACCGGAACAGTTTCGCCGTAACCTTTTGCAACAAGGCGGTTTTTAGCGATATTTTTATTGATTAAAAAATCTACAACAGATTGGGCACGCTGTTGCGAAAGTTTTTGATTATACTCATCTGTCCCCTTATTATCTGTGTGGCTTGAAAGTTCGATAGTAAGTGTAGGGTTTTCATTTAGTAATTGTACAAGCCTTTCAAGCTCCGACATCGATTCGGGGCGAAGCGTAGCTTTATCAAAATCATAAAAAATATTATTTAGCACAATACTTTTTCCCACTTCCAGTTTTTTTAGCTGTATATCTTTTATAATTTCCTGATAGCCGGCTGAATAAGGAATATCAACATTCTCAGAATGAAATAAATATCCTTTAACCTTTACAATAATTCCATAATTTTTTCCTGAAGGAAGTGACACTAAATATTTTCCACTTGTACCGTTTGATTTAATAGTTGTTATCGTTTGATTTTTTACATTATCAATAATTTCAATATCTGCTTCTAAAGGTGCTTTGGTATCTTCATCCGTAATTACTCCTTTTAGCAATGTAAGTTGTGGCCCTTCGGCTGCTTTTTCTTTCTTTGGTTTTAATGGTGTAAAACGTATTTCGTAAATATCTTTATCGCCCAAACCGCCAGGTTTAGCCGACGAATAAAAACCGGTTTGCCCATTAGCCGCTAATACAAAATAAAGGTCATCATCAATTGTGTTGATATGGGGGCCCATACTTATAGGTTCAGTCCATTTTCCATTATCGTAAGTGGTTTTAAAAATATCATACCCTCCTGTTGAATTATGCCCTTTACTGCTAAAGTAAAGTGTTTTACCATCGGGGTGAATAAAAACCCCTTCTTCATCTTCAGGTGTGTTTACGACACTCCCCAAACTTTCGGCCTTATCCCATTTATTATTGTTAAATGTACACATCCATATATCGCGCCCACCCTGCCCTCCTTTACGATTGCTTATAAAATAAATAGTTTTTCCATCGGGCGATATACTGGCCGATGATTCATGGTTTTTGCTATTAACAGGCTCGTCTAACTTTACGGGTTCTGTCCAATTGCTGCCTACAAGATGCGACTCGTAAATATCACCATTGCCCGATTCATCATCACGATAAAGCAGCATTCGTTGCCCATCGTTAGAAAGAGCTATGGCAGAATTATGCCTCCCATCTTGATTTACCGGAGCAGATAACCGAACAGCATCTGCCCATTTTTTCTTTTTTGTGTCAAGGTTAGATAAATAAACATTTTCCATACCCATCTTTCCTTTTTTAATCTCTTTTTCGGTAACAGGCCGGCGAGATGTAAACACAAGCATTTCACCATCAGCCGAAATTACCGGAGCATATTCGGGGTAAGATGTATTGATGGTTTTGCCTAAATTAGTAATAGTAATTTTTACTGTATCGGCGTTTGCTTTTGCCAACGGTTTTTTTTGAGCAAACAGAGAAATACAAAATAAACTATACAATAAAATAACCCATTTTTGTTTTAGCATACTAAAGCCTTGATGCGTTTTTATATAAGAAAGGGCTTGGGTTTACAAAACGAAGTGATATTTCAAAACCACCGCGCCCTTTTGAAGCCGTTGTTAAACTCGAAGTATTTACATCATAACTAAAACCAATAGCATAGTGCGAAAGTTTTAAAAGCATAGTTGCCATAATAGCATCACTACTACGGTAATAAGCTCCTACAGAAAAGGTTGAGCCTTTTACATAACCTGTATATTTAGAATCGGACTTTAACTGGTACTGAAACATAGTACCAGCTATTAATTCACCCGACGGGCCTTGTTGAGAATATACAACACCCGGCACTAATGATAATGCGCTATTAGCTATGCCTAACTCGGCAGTAGCATAAGCCACTGTTTTTATATATAATTTTTCGGGTGTTCCGTAAAAAGAATAGGTGGGTGAGTTTAAATGAAACATAGATACACCCATACTAAATTTTTTATGGTCGTTACCCGTCATATATTTTTCGCCTTTGCCATATTCGTAATGCAAACCACCCCCGGCATCAAAACGCATCATACTATTTGAAGCGGTTGGCTCACCTGAAGGAAGTGCAGCATTATACGAAGTTCCATCATACTGGTTCATCCACTGTAAACCCGTTGTATTAATACTGCGTTGTATAAAGCCTGCATAAATACCTGCGCCAATGGTACTTTTATCATTTATACGAACATGACAGGCATAAGATATACTTAATTGAAATGTTTTTAGTTGAGCATCTCCCGATTTATCCTGACTGATATTTAAACCAATGCCCGAAAAAGCTTTTTTATCTTTTTTACCCAGCTTCATATCAAATGAAACATTGCCGGTTGAATATGGTTGAGCTACACTACTCCATTGATTACGGTAATCAATACTACCTCGTAAATTTTGCTGCGCCCCGGCCTGCGCGGGGTTAAGAAGTAATGGAGTCATCCAAAACTGAGAAAAATGGACATCTTGCGCCTGCATGTTACTTGTTATTATAAACAACAACATTAAAC
>DATFTU010000570.1:0-2620 GCA_035261565.1 Bacteroidia bacterium | reverse complement strand
AGCTAAGGCAACTCGTTTGCGCTGCCCGCCACTTAAAGTTTTTATGGCTTGCTTTAGCTGCGTTATTTGCAGGCGCGATAAAATTTCTTCCACCTTGTTTTCGTAATCCCAGGCGTTTAGGTCGGTCATTTCCATAATAACCGCATCCATATCCACGCTTTCATCACCTGCAATAGCCAGATTATAGCGTTTTATAACATCGGTAAATTTATTTTTTGCATTTAGTAAAGTGTCTATTACAGTCATCTCTTCATCAAACACAGGCTCTTGTGATAAAAATTCTACTGTTAAATCTTTCCTCCAAGATACTCGGCCCTCGTCGGCAATTTCTTTGCCTTTTAGTATGTTTAGCAGGGTAGTTTTGCCAGTACCATTTTTGGCAACTAAGGCGACTTTATCTCCGCGACTGATACCAAAAGTTATTTTTTCGAACAACACTTTGTCTCCGTAAGCCTTAGAGAGATTTTCAACTGATAGATAGTTCATTAGTAGATGAGAATTTTTGGCGAAGATAACAAGACAATTAGCCAATTTTCAACTAAATTCGCACTTTCTGAAATTAATTATGGAAATTGCTAAAACCTACAACCCAAAAGCCGCCGAAGAAAAATGGTATCCGCATTGGATGCAGCATAAATTCTTTAAGTCAGAACCCGATAACCGTGAGCCTTATACCATAGTCATTCCTCCGCCAAACGTAACAGGCGTGCTGCACATGGGGCACATGCTTAACAATACTATACAAGATGTTTTAATTCGTCGTGCACGCATGTTGGGCTATAATGCCTGCTGGGTACCTGGTACCGACCATGCCTCTATTGCCACAGAGGCAAAAGTGGTTGCTTTGTTAAAAGAAAAAGGGATTAATAAAACCGATTTAACCCGCGATGAATTTTTAAAACACGCCTGGGGTTGGAAAGAAAAATACGGAGGCATTATTTTAGAACAACTTAAAAAACTGGGTGCATCTTGCGATTGGGACCGCACGCGCTTTACCATGGAAGATGATTTAAGCGAGGCTGTAATTGATGTATTTATTGATTTATACAACAAAGGGCAAATTTACCGTGGCGTACGCATGGTTAACTGGGACCCTCAGGGCTTAACTGCCGTTAGTGATGAAGAGGTAATTTATAAAGAAGTAAATTCTAAACTATACTACGTAAAATATAAAATTGAAGGCACAGCTGATGAATGGATAACCATTGCCACCACACGCCCCGAAACTATTTTGGGTGATACTGCCGTTTGTGTTAACCCAACCGATGAGCGTTACGCGCACCTAAAAGGCAAGCGTTGTATTATACCCATGGTTAACCGTAGCGTGCCTATTATTTTTGATGAATATGTGGATGCCGCTTTTGGTACAGGGGCTTTAAAAGTTACCCCGGCACATGATATTAATGACTATAACCTGGGGGTAAAACATAAACTTGAAGTTATTGATACCATTGCCCCCGATGGCAAAATGAGCAAAGAGGCTCAGTTTTATATTGGCGAAGACCGCTTTACCGTTCGTAAAAAAATTACGAAAGATTTAGAGGAAATGGGCCACATTGTAAAGGTGGAGGATATAAAAAATAAAAACGGTTATAGCGAAAGGACAAATGCCGTAATTGAGCCTAAACTTTCTATGCAGTGGTTCCTTAAAATGGATACCGTTTCTAAGCCTGCTTTGCAAAATGTGTTGAATGAAAACATAAAACTTATCCCTGAAAAATTCATCAACACCTATAAGCATTGGATGGAAAACGTACACGATTGGTGCATTTCTCGTCAATTGTGGTGGGGGCAGCGTATTCCGGCTTGGTATGATGGTAAAGGAAATACCGTTGTTTGCAAAACCAAAGAAGAAGCGGTTGCAAAACTTGGTACATCTGATGTTCGCCAGGATGAAGATGTGCTTGATACCTGGTTTTCATCTTGGTTATGGCCTATAACGGTTTTCGATCCGCATGTAATTAAAAACGGAAAAGATAAAGCCAATAAAGATTTACAATATTATTACCCGACTAACGATTTAGTTACGGCTCCTGAAATTCTTTTCTTTTGGGTGGCGCGCATGATAATTGCCGGCTACGAATATTTGGATGAGAAACCTTTTACCAATGTTTACTTAACAGGCATTGTACGTGATAAACTTGGTAGAAAAATGAGCAAGAGCCTAGGTAACAGCCCTGACCCATTAGACCTTATTGAAAAATACGGTGCAGATGGTGTGCGTGTGGGTATGTTATTATGCTCACCTGCCGGAAACGATTTAATGTTTGACGAAAGTTATTGCGAGCAAGGAAGAAATTTTGCCAACAAGGTTTGGAACGCTTTTAGGTTAATTAAAGGTTTTGAGGTGGCCGATATTCCTCAGCCTGCTGTTTGCAAAACTTCTATTGAGTGGTTTAGCAATAAATTTAGCGAGCAGTTACTTGTTATTAATGATTACTACAGCAAGTACCGCATGAGTGATGCCTTAATGGCAACCTACAAATTAGTGTGGGATGATTTTTGCGCCTGGTATTTAGAAATGATTAAGCCTGAGTTTATTGATGGTAAAGCTCAGCCAATTGATAAAGCAACCTATAATGCTACTATCAGTTTCTTAGAAAATATTTTAAAAACTCTG
>DATFTU010000569.1:0-4452 GCA_035261565.1 Bacteroidia bacterium | reverse complement strand
TAGATGGGCCGTATATATCCGCGTCAATCAACCCAACTTTAGCGCCTTGTTTGGCAAGGGCTACAGCTAAATTACTTGCCACGGTAGATTTACCCACACCGCCCTTACCCGATGCAACTGCAATAATATTTTTAACGCCTGCAAGGCTGTCTTTATTTTGTTTTGCCTGCGTAACGTTTGATGACATGGTAACATCAACCACCGCTTCCTTATCTACATAATGCTTAATGGCATTTACGCAAGCATTGTGTATCATGTCTTTCATAGGGCAAGCAGGCGTGGTAAGCACCACTGTAAACGACACCTTTTTACCATCCACCTTCACATCCTTAATCATGTTAAGCGTTACCAAATCTTTTTTCAAATCGGGGTCGTCAACATATCTCAGGGCATCTATAACTTGTTCTGTTGTAATCATGGTATTAAAATAAATAATGGGCAAATTTACGGCTAAACAAGCCTAATTAAAAATGATTTGGCTTATTTCTTTATTTATATTTGCGCTTAGTATGCAATTTTTTACTAAAATTTTACTCTTTTCTGCAATAGTTTCCCTTACTTCTTGTGTGGGTGAGTTTAAAGAGATATCGGTTAACAGCATCAACAATTTTAAGGTTACTAAAATGGACCTAAAAAGTGTTGAAGGTGAAATAAATGTTAGCATAAATAACCCCAACAACAAAAGCTTTAAAGTTTACAGGTCTAAAGCAACGGTTTTTGTGGGAGGTTCTAAATTAGGCACAGCATGCATTATAAAAAAAGTAAAAATTCCGGCCAACTCAAGTGTAGATAACACATTTTCTTTACGGGGCGATTTTAAAGAGCTAAACTTTACCACCTTAACCAATATAACTTTGGGCAAGCCTTTGGTAGAAATTAAAGGCTATTTAAAAGCCGGCAAGTGGTTTTACAGAAGGAAATTTCCGATAGAGCAAAAACAAAAAATATCAGGACAGGATTTTAAAGGTTTATTGCCCGGTTTTTAAACATGAAAAAGCAAGAAATTATAGCCCATATTGTTAATTGGCTTAATGCGTATTCCGAAAAATCTATTACCCAGGGTTTTGTGGTTGGCATATCCGGCGGTATTGATTCTGCACTTACTTCTACACTTTGCGCCTTAACTAAAAAACCGGTTATTGTGCTTAATATGCCCATCAGGCAACATAAAGCTGAGTTTGATAGGGGAGCCGAACATATTGAGTGGCTGAAAAAAAACTTCCCAAATGTTACATCAGAGCTTGTAGACCTTACAGGAATTTTTGAAAAAGTTGAAGCTGATTTCCCCCACAATGTTCAGGATTTTTTAACCATGGCAAACACCCGTGCCCGTTTGCGCATGCTTACATTATATGCTTTTGCAGGGCACCACAAAATGCTGGTGGCAGGCACGGGCAATAAAATTGAAGATTTTGGTGTGGGTTTTTTTACTAAATATGGTGATGGCGGTGTTGATGTTAGCCCTATTGCCGATTTAATGAAAAGCCAGGTATATGCTTTAGCCCAAGAATTAAATGTGGTAGAAAGCATTTTAAAAGCCAAGCCAACCGATGGTTTGTTTGCCGATGAGCGCAGCGATGAAGACCAAATTGGTGCCACCTATGATGAGCTTGAGTGGGCCATGACAGCCGTAGAAAACAGGGTTAACGAAAAGACTTTTTCAGCACGAGAAAAACACGTAATGGAAATTTACCAGGCCAGAAACCGTGCCAACAAACATAAAATGGAAGCCATTCCGGTTTGTAAAATTCCTAAAGAGTTGTTTTAAGACTCCATAAAACTTTTCACGTTTTCTTTCGTACTATTTTTTTGCTCTAAACAAGTGCAGGCAAATTTTTCTTGCCAGTATTTTGCCAGGTATTCCTGCTCGCTTTGTCCGGGTGTTGGTATTAGCAAAGCTTTTAGGTTAAGCGCATCTAAATCCATTAAAGTTGAATAACCCGAACGGCAAATTATTTTACCCGATGTGTTAAAAAGATTCTGTAACTGTATTGAAGAAGCCACATTAATTACCTGAAAATTTGAAGGAAGTTTTTGCGTCCTTTCATTAAAATTCCCTCTTACCAAAGCAATTTTATAGTTTGTATTTACAAAGGCCGAAACTAATTTTTCTTCTACTAAAGTTCTTTGTGGTTCGGGGCCCGATAGCAAAATTAAAACATCGTACTTTTTTTGTTGCGTTTCTTTTTTTTCAAAGCGGCTTAAAGGCCCTATAAAAACAATATTTTTTATGTTGTTTTTAAAAGATAAAACGCCGCTTAAGCGCTTGTTTTCTTCAGCATAATCGGGTACCCAGCAAACATTGTATTTTTTAATAAACGAGCTGTTTATTTTATTAATCAGGTTTTTAAAAAAAGGTGCCTGTACATTTAGCTGATGTGTTATAAATATGCTTTCTACACTTTCGTTATAAAACCCAAACCGGTTATCGCTTATAACAACATCTGTTTTGTTGTTTTTAAGATATGTTGCCAGCCACTTGTTTTCTTTTTTAACAACAACAGATAGTTTGGGCAGCTGCATTAAAATTTTAAACCATAAAGGCACAACTTTAGCATAGTGCATATTATACCCAAACAGGTTTACAAATTCAACACCGCTTATTTCTTGTTCTAAAAATTTTTGCTGTTGAGTTGTGCAGGCAATCACTATACTATTTTGCTGCTGTTGTAATTTTTTTAATAAAGGCACACAGCGCGCGGCATGCCCCATACCCCAGTCGAGCGGAGCAAGTACTATTTTTTTGTTATATAAATTTATTGGAGAGCTTGGCACTTACTTTATAACCTGAACAAAGCCTTTTAGCTTAATTTCTTTTACGCCGTAATAATGCCGTTCGTAAACGGTGCAGGTATAAAAATAAACTCCGTCAGATACCGGCTGTTTCATTTGCTTCGATTTTCCGTCCCAACCCAAAGCAGGGTCTGTGTTTTCATACACCACTTCGCCCCAACGGTTATACAAAACAAAGTCAACACTTTGTATATATCTGTTTTTTACCGGAACATATAAATCATTTACGTTATCGGCGTTAGGCGTAAAAATATTAGGCAGTTCATATTCGGGACAATTATCAGTACAGGTTTCGTTTGTTAACGGACTTTGGTTTCCAACCGAATCAACTGCTACAATTATATAACAACCTGCTATATTTTGTGTGTTTACATTGGTAATGTAAGTGGTATCGTTAGCATTTAAAACCGAATCAATTTTTGTAAGTACGCTGTCTTCTCTGGGTGTGTAATAAATGTAATATTTAAGTACATCGTTAATATTACAAATATGGTTTGGGTTTACCCAAGTAAGTTTGTTGATAGACGCATCACAATCTCCCACAATGCTTAATTTAGGCTGGCAGGGCGGAGAATCGTCTACCGGTGTTACGCATGTTTTTTGCGAAAAATTGTATAAGGGGCTATTAATATTGGGGTTTTCGTATGTTCCTGCACTTTCAATTTTAAAGCAGTAATTATATCCGTTTGTTAACCCTTTTACGGTATCTGTTGTAAAGTGTGTGCTATCAACTAAGGTGTAGCCTAAGTCGTTATAATTTTGCCTGTAAATGTAATATAGCGTATCCAGCCAGGGTGTGTGTGATGTCCAGCTGAGTACTGCTTTTTTATCGTGCCCCACGCCGGTGGTAAATATAGAGCTTGCTGGTGCGCTTGTGCCTTTATACAGGTTGTTTGCGTAAAATAAAACTTTATAGTAATACTGGCTATTTTGGGTATCAATAAGCGTATCTATAAAAGTGGTATCAGCTAAATTAACTATCTGCCCAAAGTATTGTTTGGCAGCTGTGGTATATACTGTAGTATATGTACCTGTTGACGCTGAAGCGCCCGGAGTAACTTTGTTGCGTTGCAATATAAAATAATAAGGCCCCGGGGTTATCAACGTGTCTAAATTTGGCGCAATGGTAATTGGGCGGTGCCATTTTACAGAAATACTCCCTTTTGCCGCATCCGTAGTATCTACACTAACATTGGTAAGTATGGGTATGCCTAAATGCAAGGTTACACACATATTAGAACTAAAAGTGGGCGCCATACTTAAAGAACCATCGGCATATTTTGCTATAACAATGTATGAATAACTATTGCCGGGCGGAAGCCCCTGATTATTATTTGTATCATAAAACGGGCTGCCCAAACAAGTGCCTATTAGCTGATACCCCGAACTTGACGGCACACCTGTTTTACAAGGAACAGGCACGTACTGTACACAATTATTTATCCGGTAAATAAGATATTCTGTTATGGGGTTATCCGTACTGCTTGCATTACTGGAGCATCCTAAAGGAGGGTTCCAGGTTAGTTTAACGCTATCGCCCACAGGGGTACCCGATAAATTTTGTACCGGCGGTGATACTACTTGTACAGCCACCGTACTGTATGTTGTATTGTTAAGAGGATGGTTATTATCGCTTCCTTGTATCGTAAAATAATAGGG
>DATFTU010000568.1:0-3271 GCA_035261565.1 Bacteroidia bacterium | reverse complement strand
TTTGTGGTGCAGGCCCGGCCGGCGCAACCTGCGCGCTTGCACTGGGTTCTTCGGGTTTAAAAGTGGCCTTGGTTGATAAAAGCAACTTTCCGCGCGATAAAGTTTGCGGAGATGCTATTGCTGCTTATGTGCCAAAAGTTTTAAGCACTATAAACCCAGACTATTCAAAAGCATTAGCCGATTTTACTGAAAAAGAAAAAGTAAACACTATTCGTATTGTTAGTCCTAACACAAAAGCACTTGATATTAGTTATGGGGTTGATGGTTTCATAAGTGCACGCATACACTTCGATAATTTTTTGTTGGGCCTTGTTAAACAATTGCCCAACGTAAAATTATTTCTACATACAGCCGTTCAAGACGTTGTAGCAAATGATAAAGAGGCTTATGTTGTTTTAGAAGAAAATAAAAAACTTGAAGCCTCTTTACTTATTGGCTGTGATGGCGAACAAGGCATTACACGAAAAAAGCTTACCCAAACACAGCTTGACCCTAAGCACCATGCAGCAGCGGTTAGGGCTTATTTTAAAAATGTAAAAGATATTCCCCGTTCAACGTTTGAGTTGCATTTTATAGATAATGTTGTACCCGGTTATTTTTGGATTTTTCCCTTACCAAATAATGAGGCTAATGTAGGCTTAGGCATTGTATCTAAAAAAGTGGCAGCAAAAAAATTGAACTTAAGGCAAGAGATGCAACGCATTATAGATACAAACTCCTATTTAAAAGAAAGGTTTGCAGGTGCCGAAATGATTAGTAAAATAGAAGGCTACGGTTTGCCACTGGGGTCAAGAAAAATAACTATTTCGGGCAACAGGTTTATGCTATGCGGAGATGCCGCCTCACTTATAGACCCATTAACCGGCGAAGGCATTGGGCAGGCTATTATTTCAGGGCGATATGCCGGCTGGCAGGCAAAAAAATGTTTTGAGCAGAATAATTTCTCAGCTGCGTTTATGAAACAGTACGATAAAATGGTATTTGATAAATTATGGAAAGAACACAGGCGTAATTATTTTATACGCGAATTACTAATTGGTAAACCCCGCTTATTTAATACTGTAACCAGTTTATTAAATAACAATAAAACTCTTTACAATTTGGCGAAGAAGATTTTTAATTAAAAACCACAAATAAAAAAGGGAAGCTTAGCTTCCCTTTTACTTTTACTAAAACTATGATTAACTATTTAAAGCTTCAGCGCCACCTACAATCTCTAATATTTCATTAGTAATAGCGGCCTGACGGGCTTTGTTGTAACTGATTTTCAATGTACGTAACATTTCTTTCGCATTATCAGTTGCTTTGTGCATGGCAGTCATACGGGCACCATGTTCAGCCGCAACAGAATCTAATAACGCTTTATAGAATTGTATTTTTAACGACTTAGGAATTAACTCATTTACGATATACTCCTTATTCGGTTCAAAAATATAGTCAACGCTGTTTTTGCTATCAGCAGCCGCCGCTTTAGTTGTGTCAATAGGCAAAAAACGTTCAGCAACGGTAACTTGTACCGCCGCATTTTTAAACTGGTTATATACTAAATAAACTCTATCAAACTGATTATTAACAAAAGCCTGCATAATTTTATCAGCAACAGGCGCCACGTTATCAAACGAAAGTTTATCAAACAATTCATTTAAGTGGTGTGGTAAATCAGTTCCATGTATGCGGTGATCGGTTCTTTTAAAAGCATCATCTGCTTTTTTACCAATACATAATACCGATACTTTAGATGAACCTTTGTAATCGTTTTTAATTAGGCTCCAGGCTTTTTTAATTACGTTGGCGTTAAAACCACCTGCTAATCCGCGGTTAGAAGAAATAACAATTAAAAGCACATTATCTCCATCAGTATCACGGGCAAATTTATTTTCAGAAGTATCTAAGCTCGCGCTCAGGTTTTGTAAAATAGAAGTAAGCTTGTTTGCATAAGGGCGCATTTGCGTTACCGCATCTTGCGCACGCTTAAGTTTAGCAGCACTCACCATTTTCATGGCGCTGGTAATCTGCATGGTTGAACCAACCGATGTTATCCTATTTCGTACTTCTTTTAAGTTTGGCATGCGCTTTTACTTCTAAGCTTTGAATTTCTTTGATGTTTCTTTTGCTACTTCTTCTAATGTATTAGTAATTTCATCTGTGTACTGACCAGCTTTTAAACCATCTAATACATTTTTATGTTTTCTCTCTAATACATCCAAGTAGTCTTTTTCAAACTCACGTACTTTATTTACAGGCACATCGCGTAATAAGTTACGGGTACCGCAATAAATAATAGCAATTTGTTGCTCAACACGTAGTGGAGAAAACGCATTTTGTTTTAAAATTTCCACGTTACGGGCACCTTTATCAAGTACCGATTTTGTAGCCGCATCTAAATCAGATCCGAATTTAGCAAACGCTTCAAGCTCGCGGTATTGTGCCTGGTCAAGCTTTAAAGTACCGGCAACTTTTTTCATTGATTTAATTTGCGCATTACCACCCACACGAGATACAGAGATACCCACGTTAATTGCCGGACGAACACCAGAGTTAAATAAGTTACCCTCTAAGAAAATTTGTCCGTCGGTAATTGAAATTACGTTTGTTGGAATGTAAGCAGATACGTCACCCGCTTGTGTTTCAATAATTGGAAGCGCTGTTAACGAACCACCACCTTTTACAATTCCTTTAAGAGAATCAGGTAAGTCGTTCATATTTTTAGCGATATCATCAGAAGCGTTGATTTTAGCGGCACGCTCTAATAAACGGCTGTGTAAGTAGAACACATCACCAGGGTATGCCTCACGTCCCGGAGGGCGGCGTAATAATAACGACACCTCACGATATGCAACCGCTTGTTTAGATAAATCATCATAAATAATTAAAGCAGGGCGGCCGGTATCGCGGAAAAATTCGCCGATAGCAGCACCCGCAAACGGAGCGTAGAATTGAATAGCAGCAGGCTCAGAAGCAGATGCAGCAACAATAACTGTGTAAGCCATTGCACCGTTTTCTTCTAAAGTACGTTGTACGTTTGCCACTGTACTTCCTTTTTGTCCGATAGCTACATATATACAAAATACAGGTTTACCTGCTTCGTAAAATTCTTTTTGGTTAATGATAGTATCAATAGCCACCGTAGATTTACCAGTTTGACGGTCGCCAATGATTAACTCACGCTGACCACGGCCAATAGGAATCATGGCATCAATAGCTTTAATACCGGTTTGTAATGGCTCGGCAACCGGCTGGCGGTAAATTACCCCAGGTGCTTTACGCTCAA
>DATFTU010000567.1:0-2109 GCA_035261565.1 Bacteroidia bacterium | reverse complement strand
TGTAGAGCCAACAGCAGAAGGAACAGTAATAAAAGACAGCAACAAGCACCTGCCAATTCCATCGTTTATTTTTAAGGTGCAACAAATGCTTATCACCATTTCTCCGCGCGATTTTTCTTTTATTGCCGAAGAAAACCTGAGTAAAATATTTGCGCTCTTTCATCAGCATCAGGTAAAAATAAATGTTATGCAATTATCGGCCATTAGTTTTTCGGTGTGTGTTGATATGGATGATAAAAAAATAAAACCGCTTATAAGCACTTTGCAAAACGACTATAAAGTTTTATATAACGATGAACTGGAGCTTATTACCATTCGTTATTACGATCAATCAACCATCGACCGTGTTTGCGTAGACAAAGAAGTGTTATTAGAACAAAAGAGCCGGTACACGGTTCAGCTTGTAGTAAGGAATTCAAATTAATTTCTTAGCTTTATTCGATGAAAAATATTTTCCTCTTCAGTTTCACTATTTTTTTACATCGAATTTATTCTCTCAAACAAAAAAAGAAAACTTAACAGGTCAATATGTTCGTTTTGAAAACGACTCAAACAACAAGAAGGAAATAATTACAATTAATAATGATAGTACTTATGAATATGATAAAGAAGCTTCTTATGATTTGTATTACGGAGATAAAGGCAGGTGGAATATAGTAAATGATACATTGAAGCTAATTAATAACCTACATTTAACCAATGATTTTAATATGGATACAACATATTTTCGGTCATTTATTGAGCAGTTCAAACAAAAATATTTAATATCAAAAGGTAATCTTTATCCATTATTCAATGATGGAACTCCTTACTTAAAGAAGAAATAAAAAGAATGTATATATACAACGTAACTATAAATGTTGAGCACGCATCGCACGATGAGTGGCTGAAGTGGATGCAGGAATTTCATATACCCGAAGTAATGAAAACAGGTTGTTTTATTGACCACCGCATGCTTAAAGTGTTGAATGTGGAGGATGAAGGCACAACCTACTCTATACAATATACTTTTTTAAACATGAGCGATATGGAAGAGTATAAACAAAAACATGCCCCTGCTTTGCAAAAACAAACCGTAGATAAGTTTAAAGATAAGTTTGTAGCTTTTCGTACCATTTTAGAAATTGTATAATGAAGCCGGTTAGAGCAAAAAAACATTTAGGCCAGCATTTTTTAAAAGATGAACAAACAGCCCAACGAATTGTGGATGCCATGTTGCAAACCACTAATTTACCTTTAGTTGAAATTGGCCCGGGCACAGGGGTTTTAACCAAGCATTTAATTGAAAAAGAAATTTTTTTTGCGGTTGATATAGATACAGAATCTATTGAATTTTTAAAACAAACTTATCCAAAGTATCAGGCTAAAATTTTGTATGGCGATTTTTTACGGATGAATATGGATAATTTGTTCCCTGATAAGTTTGCTGTTATTGGCAACTTTCCTTATAACATCTCTTCGCAAATTATGTTTAAGGTGCTCGATTTGCGCAGCAAAGTTGATGTGGTAGTGGGTATGTTTCAAAAAGAAGTGGCCGAACGCATGGCCGAAAAACCCGGTACAAAAACCTACGGTATTTTAAGTGTGTTGTTGCAGGCTTATTATACTATTGATTATTTATTTACGGTTGAACCCGGTGCTTTTATTCCGCCACCCAAAGTAAAATCTGCCGTTATAAAATTACAACGCAACAGCACACAAAAATTAGATTGCGATGAAAAACTGTTTTTTAATGTGGTGAAAACCTGTTTCAATCAGCGCCGCAAAACTATACGCAATTCAATTAAACCGGTGCTGCCCCCCGGTAGCGACACAACAAATAAGTTGTTTGATAAACGCCCAGAACAACTAAGCGTAGAGCAGTTTGTTGAACTGACCAAAATTGTTGAGCAAAGCCGCTTATCGGTTTAATTTTTTATAAGGCGCAAACGAGTTTCGTATAAAACGTTTTATGTGTTTTATGCAAAGTTTGGGTTCTTCTAAAAAACCCATGTGCCCGGTTTTTTCAAGCAGCAAAACATCTTTATATTTGGCAATTTCAGCTTGGTCTAATAACGATTGCATGGGCAGCAAATTATCGTACCTGCCTACAATAAATAAAATTGGGTA
>DATFTU010000566.1:0-8500 GCA_035261565.1 Bacteroidia bacterium | reverse complement strand
GTTAAAATTACATTATAATCTCCTGTAGCTGCATACGTGTGTGATATACTTGTAGCCGTTGTGCTTGGTACAACATTTCCGTCTCCAAAATCCCAGGTCCAGTTTGTTGCATCACTTATAGTTCCCATAAAATTAAATATATGAGACGAATCGCAATTCATAGCCACTGTAAATGCCGCTAAAGGGCCTTTAACCGTTACTGCGCCCGTTTGTGTAGTGGTATCGCAACAACCTCTAAAGCAAGCAACCATACTAATATTTTGTGGCCCGGTAGCATGTGTAAAAGATGATAATACATTTGGCGCATCTGTACAAGAGGATACATAATAACCCCCATCACCATAATAATGCCAGGTATCAATAGAGTCTGCCGGGGTTGTAGACGTATTTGTAAGTTGCACATTATCGCCAATACAAACACTGGTTGGCGATACACTAAAACTTGCCACCGGTTTTTTTCCTACTTCTATTTCAATAGCATAAGAAGTATCTAAGCAGCCATTTTGTGTATGTATAATTAATGTTGGGTAATAAATACCAATGGCGGTATAGGTATGTACTGTATTTGCCGGAGAAGTAGTTAATGTAGTAGAAGTTCCGTCACCAAAAAGATATTGCCAGGAAGTTATATGTTCGTGTGGGCCAACACTACTCGAGTCTGAAAAAGTTACCGTTAATGGTACACATCCTTCATACTTATCAGGCATAAAACGTGCCGTAGGTAAAAATATAGTATCAATTAAAAGTAATGATTTATGAGAAGTACACCCTTGCGCAGTTGTAATCCATAAACTGATAGAATCTGCCATGTTTAATGTGTTTACAGTATACCTGTTAGTATCTAAATGCGTTAAAGTAAAAGTGGGGCTGGGGCTTGTTAATGTATAGGATATTGGTGTAACACTATACTGCGTATAACTTTGGTAATACCCCCAATTATATGTAGTGCCGCTGGTTGGAGTTGACATGTTTACTGTAGTTACTGTTTTAGGTAAACTACACATGTATGTTGGTGTAACACTAAAGTTAGCAATGGGCTGTTGCACATATACATTGTACCCAATAGTATCGGAACAAGCGCCATTAGTTACCGTTAATTTTACATGATAATGCCCCGGTGCAGTATATGTGTGTGTACCAATAGCACCCGTGCCGGTTGTTCCATCACCATAGTTCCAGGTTATAATGCCCGGTGAGCTTCCTGCTGAATTAAAAGATGACTGTAAACAAATTGTATCGTTAGTGGTAAATGTAGCTGTTGGACTTTGTATGGCAACTGTTGTTGTTGCAGTGTTTGAACAATTGTTAGCATCGGTAACTGTTACGCTTGCCGGATAAAGCCCTAAAGCTGTATAGGTTTGAGGTGTAGGAGTAGCCAAGGTGGATGAGCCTCCGCCGGCAAATGTCCACGAGTAGGTTAATGCAGGGCCAACCGGCGAATGGCTTGTGCTGCCGCTGCAGGTAAAAGATACCGTTAGCGGTGGTGTACAGGCCGACGGCGGATTAGGGTTTGTAACTAAAGATACCGTTGGTTTTTGTGAAACAATTACCATATTATTAATGGTTAATGAAGAGTCACAACCATTAGAATCGGTAATTTTTACATCCACATTAAACTCCCCGCCTACACTATACGTATATGTTTGTGTAGCCGCGTTAGTTAAGCTAAAACCGCCATCGCCAAAGTCCCAGGTCCATTGGGTTATAGTGGCGCCACCTGAGCTTGTAGAATTATCCTGGAAATGTACTGCCAAGGGAATACAACCCTGCGCAGGCGATGTTATTGTAAAACTTGGCGATGGTTTGCCATAAACAGTTATAGTTGTAGTTTTTACGCTAACACCAGTGGCTGTATACTTTACAATATACGTACCTTTAGTAGCAAAAGTATGTGTAGGGTTTTGTAAAGATGAAGTTGTTCCATCGCCAAAATCCCATAAAGGGTTTGTGCCAGCGGGAGTATAGGTAAAAGTAACACCCACTAATGGAGCACAACCTGTAAGGGTATTTGTTGTAATTTGAGAAGAAGCGGTAAAACGCAATAAAAAAATTAATGCAGTAAAAAATAAATGGGAGCGTTTTATCATAAAAATTTTAGCATGTATAGATAACAAACAAATTTATTTTATTTTCTTTGAACAAGAAATTTTTAATACATTTATTTTTAATTATATATCATTTATATGTCTATATCAAATTACAAGTATTTTATCACCTTATTTTTATTTCTGGGAGTTTTTTCTGCGCATTCGCAAACTAAAAAACAAACTATAACGCCTACAAAACAATCTAACCAAAAAACAATCCACGCAGCAAGTGTTATGCAAGCGGGTTCTACAGCCCCCATAAAATGTTTAAACAAAAAACTATCTTTAGCTGTACATATAATAACCGATAGTTTAAATCATCCTAATATAACTCAGGCACAAATAAATGCCGGATTGGCAACTTTAAATGCAGATTTTGCACCCATTTGCCTTAGTTTTTTTATTTGCAAGCAGGATACCATATATAATTACAAATATTACAAGTTTGACCAGATAAAAGAAACACCTGAAGTACATGCTATATACGAAGTTCATAACATGATTAACGTATATGTTGTAGGAAGCATTGTACCTGCACCCGAAGCCGGGTTTGCAGGAAAAATTGGAGATTACATGGTATTAACCCATGGATGTATTGGAGACGGGAAATGCTGGTCGCACGAAATGGGGCACTTTTTTTCGTTAGCACATACTTTTGAAACCGGTAACGGAGCCGAATTTGTAAATGAAACTAATTGTGTAGCAGCCGGCGATTCTATTTGCGATACACCAGCTGATATTAACCCTGCTCCGGTAAACCCTGCTTGCCAATGGACAGGAACTAATACGGATGCTAATGGTAATTATTATACACCAATAATTGGCAACATTATGTCGTACCATCCCGCCCCATGCAAAACACCCTTTACAGTTGGGCAATTAGACAAAATGGTTAACTGGTTTTTGACTTACCGAAATTACCTGTATTAAATCTTTATACCTATAATAAGGATGTCATCAATTTGAGATCCCCCACCCTTCCATTCTTCAAAGGCATCATCCAGTTTTTGGCATTGTATATTCATATCGCTATTACTTATTTCGGTTAACAACGATTTTAACCTTTTAGTCGTAAATTTCTTTTTATCTCCGCCTCTAAACTGGTCGGCGTACCCGTCAGAAAATATATAAAACATATCTCCTTGTTGTAAATCCATTTCGGTATCCGAATAGGTTAAATTCATTAAGCCATAATGGCCGCCAATTGGGTACCCCTGCCCTTTTGTATCAGTTAACTCACCATTTCTGATAAAATAAATTGGGCGGGCAGCTCC
This sequence comes from Bacteroidia bacterium, assembly GCA_035261565.1. Taxonomy (GTDB): domain Bacteria; phylum Bacteroidota; class Bacteroidia; order B-17B0; family Aurantibacillaceae; genus PALSA-968. Next base: position 5,139 of record DATFTU010000566.1, on the reverse strand, counting down.
TGCAAAAGTTAGCTTAGATTTCTTTTTATCAATACAGCAAATCGACATATCCATTCCATCTCTTGTAGAACTGTCGCTATCGTTTTGTTTTAAAACTTCAATAATACTGTTATTAAGCTCCTGCAATATTTTTGAAGGCACAACAACTCTTTTGCCGCTTACTATTTCTTTAAGCAATGTAGATGCAATTAAGGACATAAACGCCCCCGGAACTCCATGCCCCGTACAATCAATTGCTGCAACCAGGTAATAATCTTCTGTTTCGGTAAACCAATAAAAATCTCCGCTTACTATATCCTTGGGTTTATATAATATAAAAGCTTGAGGGAATATTTTTAATATAGACTCTTTAGAAGGCAAAATGGCTTCCTGAATTCTTTTTGCATAATTAATACTATCGGTTATATCTTTATTTTTCTCCTCTAATTCAGATTTTATATGCTCAACAACTTCTTTTTCTTTTTTTAATAACATGGTTTTTTCGTCAACCATTTTCTCTAAAAGCACTCTGGCTTTTATTAAAGACCGGGTACGCCAAACAATTATAAAATAAACGGCCCCCACTAAAAATACGGTTACTAAAATATAGAACCAGGCTTTTTTCCATATTGGTAAATCAATATTAAACCTAATTTCATCGGGTGTTGTATTCCATATTCCATCATTGTTACAAGCAAGCAACTGAAATATGTAAGTTCCTTCTGCCAGTTTCGGAAATTCTACATAACGGTTATACGTATATCGCCATATAGTATCTAAGCCCAACATACGGTATTTATAATTTACTTTAGTTGGGTCAACTAACGATACCCCAATAAAATCAATTCGGGCCGAATATTGTTTATAGGGTAAAGAAATATTTTCGGTCGCAGCATAAAAGTGGTCATTTAGGTTTACACCTAAAATTGTAGTACGAGGCTCATGTGTATTTATTTTATTGTTTTCGCAGTCAAAATTTACAACACCGGTAGTAGTACCAAACCACATATTTTTTTTATCATCTTTAAAACAGGCATTTAAGTTGTTTTCCTGAAAAAGGAGTCCATCAGCTTTAGTAACTCTTTTAAATAATTTTTGGCCGTCTTCTTTTTTACTTAAACCATTTTTGTGCCCAACCCAAACTGTGTTGTTGGCATCAACCATTACAAAATAACAGAAATTTGAAAGCAGGCCATCATCTGTTTTATATTGCTTACCATCACTGCCATCATAACAAACTAATCCGTCTCCTTCAGTTGCCATCCAAATTAACCCCGTATTATCCTCTGCCACACCGTTTATAAAATTCTCAGTTATGTTTCTTAATACAGTAAACTCATCATTTTTCATATAATAAGGTACACTGCGCGGAGAACAGAGCCACAAATGGCTTTTACTATCTAAATAAATCTGCTGAATATTATTGTGTAACAAACCTTCTACTGTTGTTAATAATGAAATTTTATTTTTTCGTGGATTATAAAAATAAAGCCCATCTGTAGTTCCGATAGAAATATTGCCCGCTTTTGTTTTACAAATGGTGTTTATAGTAAGCGATTTTAAATTATTTTTTTTGGAAAAATTTTCAAATTTGCCCGTAGTTATATTATAAACAAAAATGCCATTTTCTGCTGTACCTATCCAAATATTACCTGCACTATCCTGTAACAAAGCATTTACCTGGTCATTAACAAAGCCATTGTTTGCGTTAAACTGAGTATTTTTATTTTGAGACTTTAAATTTATCAGCAATAAACCTTTGTCAGTTCCAATCCAAATATTTCCGGTTTTAATATCGGCTAATATAGATTTTACATTTGTTTGAGGAACAAAATAGTTGAATTTATTAATAGGCATTTCTATTAAGCCACCACCCGATGTGCCAAACCACATGTTATCTTCAAAATCCTGAAAAATAGATTGTATATATTCGTTGCTTAATCCGTTTGCTTTATTTATGTATAATACGTTGTCAATATTCAAATGGTCAAAAGATATTTTTCGTAAACCTTCGCCAAGCAACGCCACCCACAAATTTCTTGAATGGTCCACAAAAAGCGCAGATATATTCATTGAAGCAGAGCCTAAATCTTCTATAATTTGTGTATAGATATAATAACAACTTCCTGCCTTAAGTATTTTATACACACCTTCGCCCGGAACGGCAACCCAAAAAGCATTTCTTAATGAATCGCAAGGGACAAGACAGGATATTTTTTTTCTTTCAAAACCACTTACACCACAAACAGGAGTCATTTCTTTTTGCCCATCGGTTTTAAAAAGAAGAAGCCCTTCATCGGTTGCAGCCAATAGTTGGTTGTCTAAATCAAAATAAATAGCATTAAAATTTTCGCTGGCAGTTGTAGTTATTTGCTTAAACTTAAACGTACTATCAACTTTATACAAGCCTTTTTGCTGAGCCGCCACCCATATATTTTTCTGTTTATCTTCTGCAAATGCATTTATTTTAGATTCTATTTTTTCAGAACCTTTTATTTTATAAAAAGTATTTCCGGTTAAATAAGAAACTCCGTTTTGGAAATGTCCAATCCAGGTTATGTTTCTTGAATCAGTAAAATGTGTATTTATAAAGTTTTCGGCAAGGTTGTCTTTTTTAGTATAGGTTTTAAATTCGTTCCCATCAAATTTACAAAAGCCATCTCCTGTTGACAAATAAAGGAAACCCCGGTTAGATTGAGATACACAGTAAACATATGATTGCGCCAAACCATCCTCATCAGTATAAGTTTTAAAATTAAAGGTTTGTGCATGCAAAAAATTGCATACAAAAAAAACAAATACTGCAAGCGATATCTTCTTTTTATATATCAAATAAAACTTTAATTATCGGCCTTAACACCTATTTTAAATTTATACTTGGGCACTCCTCCAATGGGTGTAGCATAAAAAGGCATAAGTTCGCCATACTGGTTTGTTATATAAACAACTACATTATTATTTTTAGAGTCTTGTTGTTTTACAAACTGAATATCTAAGGATGTATTTATTTCTTCGCTGGTTATTTTATGCGTGTTATCTAACCAAACAGCATTGCCCGATGATTTAGTTATTTCTCCTTTTTTTGCTACCGATACTACACGCAAAATTCCATCATCATCAAAATCGAACACGCTTATTTTTACGGCTGTTATGCCTCCTGAAACAAAAGGGTAAAGGTGTGAGATAGAGCCTTTAGTATCTGCCATCCTAAAAGAATATTCATACGTAAATGCGTTGCCTCCTTCAATAGCTTTATTTTCATTTGGCAATGATGATAAAAACATTTTATATAGGTTTCCGTCGTCGCCATCCATTCCTTCAATTATTAATTTAAATACATAGCCTTCGGGCTGCAATTCACCTTCAACAGGGTTAAATGGGCCCAGTGTATACCACTTATCATCAAAAGTAGGGTCGTCGCCAAAAGTTTTTGAGCTTAGTTGAATACCACTTTTAAAATTGCCGGTAGGTGTTTGCTTTTTAGCATCAGGGTTAGATACAGCACCTTTGCCACCATATACCGAAAATTTTGTTTTACTATTAAAAACATCATGTACCTCATCGTATTTGCCGCCAATATCCGGGTCAAAAACGCGGATATAAATAGGATTTTTTTCGGTTTGCGGAACTACAAAAAAGTATATCTGTACAAAATCATCATCTCCCCAATCTTTTTGAGAGTTTTTGCTGAATGTACATAGAAAAGGAATTTTTTCATCGGCTGAAGGAAATGGTTGTGCGGATAAATTACTGAAACACAATTCTAACAATAAAACAAAGAGGATAATTATTTTTTTCATTTAGCGTTTTTTACCAATAGTATTTGTACACGACGATTTGAAATTACTATATTTTTTCCAGGTTCGTATTCTATTGGCATATTTTTTCCTAACGTATTTATATCTAACCTGCCTGCTTTTATGCCTTTTGATGTAAAAAATTTAAGTATAGCAGCACCCCTGCTTTTAGAAAGCGCATTACCGGGTACATATTCTGTAGCACGGTCGCAAGCGGCTAAAATAATTAACTCCAGGTTTTCATTTTTTTTCATCGCTCCGGCTAATGAGTCTAAATATTTATAAGCCGTTTTATTTATTTCGGCACTATTTAAATCAAAGAAAATATTTTTTTTGCGCAGCCCGGCAAAAGCACTTAGGTCAATAATTGTGTTCTCATCATATATAGTTGCCTGCATAGCGCTTTGTTGATTTGCCACCACGCTATCTCCATTAAAACTAACTACCGCTGCATCTTTAAAGCCTTTTTCTTTTGCTTTTTTATATTCGGGTACTACATCCGCTATTTTTTTTGCATTACCTGATGTATATGAATAACCATCTTTTTCTTTATATTTTTTTACATCATTTAAATCATTAAAAATTTCGGCATTAACCGGAATGTTATTTTTTGAAGTACCCAGATGCACCCTGTAATTAATACTATCTTCCTTTGCCGCTTGTTTAGATACATTGGAGTTAAACTTTACTCTAACTAAATCGGGTTTATGGCGTGCAATCCAAACACTATCTTTTACTAATACGGTTTTATAAATACAAAGTTTTTCAAGCTCACCGGTTGAGTCGTTTTTGGCAATAACACCCAGTTTTAAAGTATATTCTCCATCTTTTTTATATGTATGTTGAATAGAAGTGCCTGAAGTAAATTTACCGTCGCCAAAAAACCAGAAATAATTTTTAATAGTATGTTTAGGTATAAAAATATTTTGGGTATTTATGGTAAATTTTTTCATCCTCGCTATAGTATCCGGGCAATCGATATAAAATTGCTTGGGTTCTTCAACTTCAAAATCATAGCTTAACTCATTATAAAACAAATTGCCCGAGGCTTTTTCTATAATATTTAATTGTACAGCATAGTTTCCTGTTTTTTTAAAGCAATGCCTTACTTCAAGCCCTCTCTTTTTTGTTCCGTCCCCAAAATCCCATTCATATGTCATCCCTAACGTATCTGAATTCATTTGGGTTGCTTCTTCAAAAAAAGTAAAGCAATATGTTCGCTTTTTTTGGAGGGTGCAATTTTTAAAATCGGGATACTTGTTTTTAAAATAAAATATATTATCCCGATTTGAAGTATCTCTGTTAGATGAAAAATAACCAACTCTTTCGGTAGAATCAACCCAAATACCAAAATCATCAAAAG
>DATFTU010000565.1:0-2754 GCA_035261565.1 Bacteroidia bacterium | reverse complement strand
GTGAATAATGTGGAAAATAATTGGAATTGTGTAAGTGGTGGCCGAAGCTCTGCCTGTTTGCATATTTTGCTTATGCTCCTCAACCATTTTGTTAAATGCTTCATCCCATTGTTGTGTAGGCACAGCTGTACCACAACCACGGTTTGGTACCGGAGTTGTTGATGCCTCTTTAGCGTTTGTTTGCTTAGCAGCTGTACTCTTCTTCACAGGTTTTGTAAAACCCTGCGTTTGAGCCATCATACCTGCAGAAAGCAAGGCAATAGCCGCTGTTGTTAATAGTGTTTTTTTCATTTGTTTTTAGTTAGTGGTTTTGAATACTGCAATTGTATAAAATAGTTTATCTAAAACCAAATTTTTATAATAAAAATAGGTATAGCCGGTCTTTTTTTAACGCTAAAATCGACTAAATACCCTTTTTATACGATTTACAGAAAACAAAACAGCCAACCCATGCAGGTTGGCTGTTTTTCACTAAAAACTATTTATTACTAATTAATGTTTTGATTTAAGGTTTGCACCTAAAAACTCGCGGTTCATACGTGCAATGTTTTCTAACGAAATTCCTTTAGGGCATTCAATTTCGCAAGCACCTGTTACGCTGCAAGCACCAAAACCTTCATCATCCATTTGGCCAACCATGTTTAACACACGCGCTTCTTTTTCAACTTGGCCTTGTGGTAATAAAGCTAATTGAGAAACTTTTGCCGATACAAACAACATAGCCGAACCGTTTTTACAAGTTGCTACACAGGCACCACAACCTATACAAGCCGCAGCATTAAATGCATCATCAGCGTCATCTTTAGGAATTAAAATATTGTTGGCATCTTTTGCATTACCTGTATTTACTGATACGAAACCGCCTGCAGCAATAACTCTGTCAAATGCACTTCTATCAACCGCTAAATCTTTTACAATTGGGAAGGCCGTACTACGCCATGGCTCAACCACAATAGTATCTCCATCTTTAAAACTACGCATATGCAATTGGCATGTTGTAACACCTTTAACCGGCCCATGTGGACGGCCATTAATAAACATACTGCACATGCCACAAATTCCTTCGCGGCAGTCGTGGTCAAACGCAATAGGGTCTTTGCCTTCTGTTATCAGTTGCTCGTTAAGCACATCAAACATTTCTAAAAAACTCATATCGGGCGAAATGCCTTTTACCTGATATGTTTCTAAAGCGCCTTTAGCATCTTTATTTTTTTGTTTCCACACTTTTAGTGTGAGATTCATATTTCCGTGACTCATAGTTTTTTATTTATAAGAACGTGCAGCAATTTTTATATTCTCAAATTTCAATTCTTCTTTATGTAATTCCCATGTGTTGTTTCCTTTGTTTTCCCAAGCGGCCACATAAGCGTAATTATCATCATCGCGTTTTGCTTCACCTTCTTCTGTTTGGTACTCTTCGCGGAAATGCCCGCCACAACTTTCGTTACGGTTTAAAGCATCCATGCACATTAACTCACCAAGCTCTAAGAAATCAGCGACGCGGCCTGCTTTTTCAAGCTCTGGATTAAACTCGTTAGCCTCACCTGTTACACGCACATCTTTCCAAAACTCTTCGCGTAGTTTTTTAATTTCTTCGATAGCTTGTTTTAAACCTGCCGCGTTACGTGCCATTCCGCATTTTTCCCACATAATTTTACCAAGTTGTTTGTGGAAATGGTCAACCGATTTTGTGCCTTTAACAGACATTAATTTATTGATGCGATCCTGCACCTCAGCTTCTGCTTTTACAAAAGCTTCATGGTCGGTTGGAATTGCTTTGGTACGAATTTCTTCTGATAAATAATCTCCGATAGTATATGGTATAACAAAATAACCATCAGCCAAACCTTGCATTAATGCAGATGCACCAAGACGGTTAGCACCATGGTCGGAGAAATTAGCTTCGCCTAAAGCATATAAGCCCGGCACAGTAGTCATTAAATTATAATCAACCCATAGGCCACCCATGGTATAGTGTACCGCCGGATAAATGCGCATGGGTACAACATATGGGTCTTCGCCGGTAATTTGTTTGTACATATCAAACAGGTTACCATATTTTTCTTTTACCACAGCCATACCCAGCTCACGGATTTTTTCTTTACTTGGGTTATGTAGGTTTTGTTTGTTAGCTTCAATTTGTCCGTAACGCATCATGTTAGCCGAGAAATCTAAATACACGGCTAATTTACTTGCGCCAACACCAAAACCTGCATCGCAACGCTCTTTAGCAGCACGCGATGCCACATCGCGTGGAACCAGGTTACCAAAGGCCGGGTAACGGCGCTCTAAATAATAATCTCTTTCTTCTTCCGGAATTTCGTTTGGCTTGCGTGTATCGCCTGCTTTTTTAGGTACCCAAATACGCCCATCGTTACGAAGTGATTCGGACATAAGGGTTAGTTTAGACTGGTGGTCGCCACTAACGGGTATACAAGTAGGGTGAATTTGTGTGTAGCATGGGTTACCAAAAAACGCGCCTTTTTTATGTGCTTTCCAGGCTGCAGTTACGTTACTGCCCATAGCATTAGTAGAAAGATAAAATACGTTTCCGTAACCACCTGATGCAATTAAAACCGCATGACCAAAATGCCTTTCTAATTTTCCGGTAATTACATCTCGGGCAATAATACCGCGGCATTTGCCGTCAATATTTACCACATCCAACATCTCATGACGGGCATATAATTTAACAGCCCCCATACCAACCTGGCGTTGTAAAGCACTATAAGCTCCTAATAATAATTGTTGCCC
>DATFTU010000564.1:0-3009 GCA_035261565.1 Bacteroidia bacterium | reverse complement strand
ATTTTGATGCATCTTCATCTCAGGATGTTAATATATACCCAAATAATGGCTTTATTTGGCTTTGGGGCGATGGTACGCATCCTGATATAACCAGCAATCCTATTACCTCTCACAACTTTGCTTCCTCAGGTATATATACTGTTTCACTTATTGTAAAAGATGCTAATGGTTGCTTAGATACCTTAAAAAAACCAATTAAAGCTTTTTCTGTAGCAGCATCATTTATAACTAATACGGTTATGTGTACTAATAGCGCGGTAACTTTTACAAATACATCAACATCTGATACTACTATATCTGGTATTGGTTATAATTGGACTTTTGGCGATGGAAGTACTTTAACAACCCAGCAAAACCCAACTCATACTTACAGCATTTCAAGCACGAGCATAACAAGCGTAACCGTTACACTAATTGCAACAGATACGTTAGGGTGTAAGGATACTGCTAAAAAAGTTATTACTATTTCACGACCTAATGCCATATTTCATCCAACAAGCAGCATAAATATTTGTGCAGGCAGCGGTGTAAACTTTGCCAGTACAAACTCGTATCCTAATATGACCTGGAATTATGGCGATGGTACTACATTAGGCCCAACACCTCCAACAACAACAACTTCTCACTCGTATACTTCATCGGGCAGTTATTCGGTAACTCTTACAGTTGTAGATGCCGCGGGTTGTACCGATGTAAAATCGTATAACCAATTAATTAATGTACAGAATATCCCTCAGGTATATATAACATCTCCGGCATTTAATAACCCGAATTTATGTTATCCGTATCAGGCGCATTTTACCGATAGTTCGGTTGTAAACATATTCTCTTCCCGAAATTGGAATTTACATAACGGTACTCCGGTTAATAATAACCTGGATAGTGTTGGTTTGCTTTGCCCTTTACCTGGCACTTATACGGTTTCATTAACCGAAACAACTACTAACGGTTGTACGGCAACACTTACAAAAACAATTGTGGTTAATGGCCCCCTTGCCGATTTTTCTTTAAGCCCGGATACTATTTGCAGAGACCAAAGCATAACTTTTACTATTAAAGATACAAGTGATGTATCAACCTGGCATTGGGATTTTGGCGATGGTAAAGATACTATAGCTGTATCGCCTATATCACATACGTATAATTTTCATCCTCCAAATGGAACTACCAATGTCCAGTTAATTTATTGGAGTAAAGATTCCAGTTGCGCGCAAAGTACGCCACATCAAATAAGTATCAGGCAGGTTATAGCATCTTTTAGCCGTAACCATATTCCGGAATTATTAAATGATACCGCACATTGTTTAGGGACCAGAGATACTTTTATTAATACATCAACCGGTGCAAGTATCTATGGATGGAATTATGGAGATGGGAGCCCGGTAAATACTACCACTTATTCACCGGCACATACTTATACGACCGCTGGCACATATAGTGTAGAGCTTTTTATAAAAGATAACGTAGCCGGATGTGTAGATACGATTGTTAAACAAATGATTATTTACCCCTCATTTAGTGTAACGGCAACCGGAGATACTATTTGCGAAGGTAAAACAGCACAGCTTAATGCAAGTACTGCTAATTCATATAGCTGGACTACGCAATCCCCAGCGCCATTAAATTCTACTACTATTGCAAATCCAACCACATCGCCAAGTGTTACCGCCACTTACTCTGTTTTAGCAAGCGATATTAACGGTTGTAAAGATAGTGCTACGGCTGTTGTTTTTGTAGTTCAAATTCCGGATACTATAGAGGATGTTCATACAATAGTTATTGGCCAAACATATACTTTGCCTGGCAGCCAGACAAGTGCAGGTTATACCTACACATGGAACCCAACAGACAATTTAAGCTGTACCAGCTGCCCGACACCGGTATTTAATGGAACGGTTGATGCACATTATGTAGAAACTATATCAGATGTTAGAGGATGTTTTGCAGTAAACTCCACTTTTGATATACATGTAGAGCCTTTGGCATCGGTAGATGTGCCAACTGCCTTTACACCTAATGGTGATGGAACAAATGATATAGTTTATGTTGCCGGATGGGGTATTAAGAGTTTACAGTATTTTAAAATATATAACCGTTGGGGCGAACTTGTTTTTGAAAGTAATGATATAAAAGTTGGTTGGGACGGAACTTATAAAGGAACGCCTCAAAATATGGAGACTTATGTATATCAAGTTAGCGTAACTACATTCATAAGCCAAGACCCCATTGTAAAGAAGGGTTATATTAAACTATTAAGATAGTTTAGAATTATAAATAATGTTAACACTTTATGTTTGCAAACAATAAAGGATACATTTATAAAATAAAGCACTAACTAAAACAACTCATCATGAATAAAATAAAAACAAGTAAAATTCTTATTCCGGTAGATTTTTCTAAAACATCTTTAAACGCGGTAAAGTATGCAGCTTTTATGGCTCAATTTACAAAAGGAGAACTTATATTGGTACACGTTCAAAATAAAAGCGATTTACTGGATATAATAATGCCGGCGGTTAAATTGAAAGATGTTTCTGTAATAACTGATTTTTTAGTAGCTAAACTTGAAAAAATTGCTGCCGATATTAAAAAACGATATAGTATTAAAGTAAGTACATACGTAACTACCGGAAATATTACATCAGAAATTGTTGATATGGCCGATGAAACAAACTCAACTATGATTGTAATGGGTACGCACGGTAAAGATTCTGAAAATGGTTTCTTTTTAGGAAGCAATGCTTATCGTGTGCTTACTAAATCGGCTATTCCGGTTATGACTGTACAAACTGCTGCCGAGAAATTAGGGTTTCAAAATATTTTAGTTCCACTTGATTCATCTCACCATTCGCGTCAAAAAGTTGATTCGGCTATTTATATGGCCGATAAGTTTGGGGCACGTTTGCATGTTATAGGTGTTCTTCACGAAGGCAGTAAAGGAGAAGAAAACTATAAGTACAAAATGGAAACGATTATGGGTCAGATTAAAAAACTGGCTGAAAAGAAAAA
>DATFTU010000563.1:0-2577 GCA_035261565.1 Bacteroidia bacterium | reverse complement strand
AAATATTGGGTAAAGAGCGAGGCGATAAAGCCTTATCAGAACTTAACCTGTATGGTAATTACAAAAAATTTCCGGATGAGTTTGAGAAATCTATTTTTTTAGGCAATGTGCAAATGACATATAACAAAAAAACAAAATCATTTATATCTAACGGTACTATTGGTGTTGCCAACTTGTTTAAAAATGAGATTTACAGGCAGGTGCCCGGCTATATTCAAATTAAAAAACAAAAAGCAGGCGATATGTTAGATATGTATTTTGAATTAGACCAGGGCACTTGGTACTATTTCAATTATTTTAAAGGAGTAATGAGTGTAGTATCAAGCAACCAGGCATTTAATACGGAGGTAAAGGATGTAAAAGAAAAAAAACAAAAAGTAGATAAAGGCCCATCCTATCAGTTTAACGTATGCAGCCCCACTAAAAAAGATTTGTTTGTGAAAAAACTGAAACAACTGACGGGGCAGAAGGAGGAAGATTAAAAATGGCGGTTATAGATTTTAAAAATAAAATAACCCGTTTTTTTGTTTTTGCTTTTATACTTTATTTAAGTTGGTATTTGTTGTATGAGTTTTTTATTAAGCCATACACGTTAATAGATGAAAAGCTGATTAGTTTAATTATTGCCCATGCTGCTTTTATATTAAGGCTTTTTGGCTTTACGGTTTACCAACGGTTGGAGGATAAGGATATGCAGCTTATAGGCCTTGATGGCGCTCACCCCATATGGATTGGCAGCCCCTGCAACGCACTAACGCTGTTTATGTTTTTTACACTTTTTGTAATTGCATTTCCGGGAAATGTAAAAAAGAAACTATGGTATATTCCGCTGGGCATTATTATTATCCATTTTACTAATGTTTTACGCATTATTGCATTGGCCATTATTAATTATGTTGCACCGCAATATGTAGAGTTTAACCATACCTATACGTTTACTCTTTTGGTTTATGGCATTATTTTTTTATTATGGATGTGGTGGGTAAAATCGTCGCTAAAAGATAGTAAAACTCGTGAACAGAAAAATTAAAATAGCTCTATTCGTTTTGCTGCTAATGGTTTTGGGTTTTTTCAGAGAAAGCCTTTTTGTAAACATTAATAGTTTGTTATATAACAAATTATATAACGAAAACAATCCAACGGGTTGGTATTTATTGTTTTTATCTAACGCTTCTTATAAAACCATTTATATAGCCAAATGGTTTATAACGCCGGTTTTTGCATGCCTGTTCTGGTTTTTGCAAAAACATCTTTTACGGATTGTTTTTAATGAAAAAAAAGTGGTTAAGTGGTTAGGCGTACTATATCTTTCGTTATTTTTACTGGCAGGAATTTTTTTTGTGGCAGGCTGGGCTTTAGGAGATGTAAATAAAGGTTATGTATTTAGCCGTTTATTTATGGGTATACTACAATCGCCAATAGCATGTATGATTTTAATTCCGATAGCTTATTTGTATAAACAAAGTAACGTTAACCAACAATAATAGCACATGAAAAAAGATTCGAAAATTTTTTCGTTAATTAAAAAAGAGCAAGACCGCCAAACCCGTGGCATAGAATTAATTGCTTCTGAAAACTATGTAAGCAACGATGTTATGAAAGCGATGGGCTCGGTGCTTACAAACAAGTACGCCGAGGGTTTACCGCATAAGCGTTATTATGGCGGTTGCGAAGTGGTTGATGAGGTTGAGCAAATTGCTATTGATAGAGCGAAAGAATTATTTGGCGCAGCATGGGTAAATGTGCAACCGCATTCGGGTGCACAAGCTAATGCTGCAGTTATGTTAGGGTGCTTAAAACCGGGCGATACTATTTTAGGTTTTAACCTTTCGCATGGCGGACACTTAACACATGGTTCTCCGGTAAATTTTAGCGGTAAATTATACCGCGCTACTTTTTATGGTGTAGATGAAAAAACAGGGCAGGTAAATTATGATGTGGTTAGGAAAACAGCACACGAAGAAAAACCAAAAATGATTATTTGCGGCGCATCAGCTTATAGCCGTGATTGGGATTATGAAACACTGCGTAAAATAGCCGATGAAGTGGGCGCTTTATTGCTGGCTGACATTTCTCACCCGTCGGGCTTAATTGCCCGTGGTTTATTAAACGACCCATTACCTCATTGCCATATTGTTACTACTACAACCCACAAAACATTGCGTGGCCCAAGAGGCGGTATGATTATGATGGGAAAAGATTTTCCGAACCCTTGGGGCGATAAAACACCTAAAGGAGAAATAAAAATGATGAGCGCTGTTTTAGATGGCGCTGTTTTTCCAGGCACGCAAGGTGGGCCGTTAGAACACGTTATAGCCTCTAAGGCAATTGCTTATGGCGAGGCTTTAACTGATGAGTACATGCATTACTGCGTGCAGGTTGTAAAAAATGCGCAGGCTATGGCAAAAACGTTGGTGGGCTTAGGCTATAAAATTGTATCGGGCGGAACGGATAACCATTGCATGTTAATTGATTTGCGTAATAAAAACATTACCGGAAAAGATGCTGAAAACGCTTTAGGGCAGGCAGATATAACGGTAAATAAAAACATGGTACCGTTTGATGATAAATCTCCGT
>DATFTU010000562.1:0-9974 GCA_035261565.1 Bacteroidia bacterium | reverse complement strand
TCTTACATCAGAAAGATTTTTGAACATTTTTGTGTGTTAATAAATTTTTAGCGCACCAATAAATAGGCTTTTTATCGTGTTTTTTTTAACCAAATAGCTAAAAAATATATTTAAAATTTGAAGTTTTTAATTACTAAGTAGGCAATTTAAGCATTATAAACAACCCCCTAAATCGTCCCCCGAAAATTAAAAATATTATATATTAAATTGATAACCAATTAACTAATATATGTATATTTATCCCTAACGCAAATAAATTAACTTTATTTGATTTACCCTATTTTGTCAAAAGGTAATTATTAATCAGTCCAAATACTGTCCAACTTATTAGTAAGGCAATAAGTAAAGCAATCTCCTTTTTTATAATATTCCATACATTCTCTTTTTTTACCTTCAAGTAAATCGAAATTATTATAAGAGTTGGAATTGAAAAATATAATACGAATGCGGTTGCTGTTAACCCACTCCATTGAAACTCGTTCGAAGGCGCGTGATTTTTTCCAAATATAAAAAGTAGTACACAGCACAATACCGCGCAAAAAATAGATAAAACGAACAAAATTCTAACAAAAAAAAGTAGTCGTAATAATAGTATGTTTTTTTGTTGTGGTACAGCCACATTAATCCTCCTTAATCACCTTAGTAAAACTATTCTTCGCTTCAATCGTGTAAACACCTGCGGCAAGCTTGCTCATATCAATTTGCTCTTGTGCGTTTTTGCTGTTTAGCTGCATAACCGTTTCACCCAATGCATTATATAAAGTAATATACCCAAGCTCGGTGTTGCTTTGTATCGTAATAAAATTATTGGCAGGGTTAGGGTAAACTTTTACCTCGTTAACACCGGCATTTATTTTATTTATACCCGACATCTTATTATTGTTGGTATTACTGTGCGATCGTATTTTGGCTGCATACGTACTGTTGTTTCCGTTGGCAAGCCGCAAAGTGGGGTTACAGTTAAAGCCTAAAATATCTACACGGTAATTGGCATTTGGGTAACTGCTATAGTTGGGGTCAGTAGCCGATGTTCCGCTAACAGGCACAAGTGCTTGGTAGTTGTTAGTTCCCAAATCATCCCTATATAAAAAATAACCCGATACAGGGTTGGCTTGCCCTGTTTCAATTACATACTGGCTCACATTAAAATTACCGTTGTTTTGGTTTTGTAAAAACACAGTTTGGTGGTATGGGCTTTGGGCACTTACACTACCACAACTGTCTTTTACAGCCAGCTTATATTTCCAACTGCCATAACTGGGGTCTCCGTTATGTGTACTGCCACCCGTGCCTATATACCTTGCTGTATCCATAAACGCGCTCAGCGAATCTTTGCTTGTAGCGCCCAGGCGTAAATAGTTATTTCCTAAAACATCATATCGGTATACAATAAAACTATCTGCATTTAGGTATAATGTTTTATCCCAATACACAATATTGTATGCGTAATTGGTAGCACTATCAGTAGTTACCATACAAATATCGGGTGCCGGGTTTGCCGGTGCCGATATAGTTGCAACAGCCGTGTTGGTACAGGTATTAGCATCTGTACCTATTACGGTATAACTTGTATTACCTGCTGCCACTACCAAAATAGTATTTGTTGTTGCGCTGGTGCTCCAGGTATAAGTGCTTGCGCCGCCTGCCGTTAAAGTTACATTTGTTCCTGCACAAACCGATTCACTATTTACGGTTACAGTTGGCAGGGCATAGGTACTGTATGTAGCCACAGCCGAATTTTTGCAACCGTTTCCATCTGTTCCGGTAACGTTATAAAACGCTCCGTTGGTTGGTGTAACTGTAATGTGTGTAGCTTGTGCGCTTGTACTCCATGTGTAGGTATTGGCTCCGCTTGCATTTAATACGTCCGAATTTCCTGTACAAATAAAATTAAAATCGTTTGTTGTTCCATTTATCTGCACATTAGGCAACGGGTTTACAGTAACAACAGTAGTATCACTATTGGTACAACCCGAATATCCTGATATAGCTTCAACCCAAAACGTAGTTGTTACCGAAGGAGTAAAGGCAACATGCTTGGGTATGCTATATCCTGATGAGTCTAATGAGTAATAAGTATAGGTTGGTACACCGGCTGCCGTTATGGTATAACCACTGGCTCCGTTAACCGAAACAATAGCCGTTTGCCCGGCACAAATAGTAGGTGAGTTAACAGTTAGGTTTGGTTTACCATATACATTCATGGTATAAGTTGCTGTGGCTGTACAACCTTGCACACTGGCTCCGGTTACAGCATAAGTTGTATAGTTTGTAGGGGTATCTGTTGTTGTAACACCGGTTGCTCCTGTGCTCCAGGTATACGTGCTGGCACCACTTGCAGTTAATGTTACCGTTGACCCCGCGCAAACAAGTGTAGGGCTGGCAATAATGTTAACACTTGGTGTTGCTGCAATGCTAACCGTTACTGCCGCCGTTGCTGTATAGCTGCAAGATGCGTTTTGATTTGTAACCGAGTATGTAGTATTTGCAGTTGGTGTAACCGCAATGGTTGTTGTAGTTGCTCCGCTGTTACTCCAGGTTATAATACCTGTATTAGCGCCACTGGCAGTTAATGTGGTTGAGTTACCAGAGCACACCAATGAGTCACCGCTAATTTTTACCGTTGGGTAACCATTTAAATAAATAAATGCATTATTGGTTGCCTCACCAACAACAGCTAAATCGGGCGCGCCATCGCCGTTAAAATCGCCACTACATATACCATGCGGACTTTGCGCATTAGCGCCTAAGTTAATATTTTGGTTTCCACCAATTGCATTAAAAACAATCGAGATATAATAAGCCGAAAAATTTCCGTAATCAGCCGTAGCAAGGTCTGGGTTTCCGTCTCCGTTAAAGTCGGCGCTTATTACACAACGTGGTGCGCTCGACCCCGGTATTATATTATCCGTAGGCCCTATCGAAAAAGTTCCTGTGCCTGCTCCCATAAGGATACTTACATTATCGTTGCCCTCGTTAGCAATAGCCAAATCTAAATTACCGTCCGAATTTATATCCAGGCTTATAATCGACCTTGGGTTTTGGTATCCTGTGTTAACAGTGGCCGATGTAGTAAACGTGGCCGATACCGTACTGGTACTAATGTTAGTTAAAATAGTAACGTTACTCGACCCATCATTGCCAATAGCTAAATCAGGCTTGTGGTCGTTATTAAAATCGCCGGTACAAATAGCATATGGGTTAGTACCTGTAGGAAAGTTGGACGGTAAACCAAAAGTACCTGTGCCTGTACCTAACAACACCGATATATTGTTTAAATTTTCGTTTGTTGCCGCCAAGTCCATATGCCCGTCTCCGTTAAAATCGGCAGTACATATCGAAAACGGAGTACCTGGAGTTGTATAAGTATTTGCAGTACCAAACACGCCGGTGCCGGTGCCTAACAATACCGATACATTATTTACGTTAGAGTTTGCCGTGGCTACATCTAAAAATCCGTCTTCATTAAAATCGGCGGTACATAAAAACAAAGGTTGCGAGTTGGTTGCAAGCGGAAAATTAGCAGTAGAACCAAAAGCACCCGTACCGGCACCAAGCATTATAGATACGTTATCTGTACCCAGGTTAGTAGTTGCTAAATCCAGTTTGCCATCTTTATTAAAGTCGGCCGTTATTATAGCAGTTGGGCTGTTTCCTACAGCATAATTACCAAATGTATTAAAACACACCTGTGCGTTTATTTGTTTAGTACAAGCAACAAGCAGTATAATAAATAAAATTTTTTTCATGTAATTGTAATTTAAGTCAAAAATAAGCAAAACCTGCAAACATACAACATAGGCAGGTGTAGCTTATCAGATTATATAAATAGCCAAAAAAGCCTCCTAATTTTTTATAGAATTTATTTTACTGCTGTATCGTAAGTAAATTAATTTTTCGCAATCGTTTTTTATCTTACGTTTGTTTAATGATTTACAACCCCAAACGCATAACTCACTTAGATGGTCTGCGTGGTGTTTTAGCTTTAGTTGTTTTTGTTTATCATTTTCTTTTCTGCCTTGCTCCGCAATTTATATTAGGTGGCACACGTAACGAGGTTATTTCAGATAGTTATACATTGCTTAAAACAATTACTTACACCCCGCTTAATTTATTTTACAATGGCAGTATGGCGGTCAATTTCTTTTTTGTGTTAAGTGCATATGTATTAAGCTATAATTACTTTAACAACAACAAAGCAAAACTTATTCGTAAAAATATTTTAAAACGATATTTCAGGCTTGCCATTCCCGTTTTAGCAAGTTGCTTATTTATATACACGTTACATGTATTTAATTTGTTTTACAAAACTCCGTTTCCTGTTATAGATGTAAATCGTGCATGGTTAAGTGGGTTGTTCCCCGATAATTTAGATTTGCTACAACTAATAAAATATGCCCTCGTTAATGTTTTTTTCGACGATAATGCAAGTTACAATTCTGTTTTATGGACAATGGGTATCGAGCTCACAGGCTCTATTTTAGTTTTTGTTTCTTTGTTAGCCACACATAAATTAAAAACAAAAGGCCGGGTTTTTGTTGCAATTATATTAGTTGAATTTGCCGTTAAAAAATATTATTCAGTTGGTTTTTCACTAGGCTTGCTAATCTGTTATTTGCAATGCAATAACACCGCATTTAAAAATATAGCAGCCAATAATTATTTTAAAGCGGGCTTATTACTATGCGGGCTGTATCTATCATCCTTTCCGTTTCTCGCATATCAAAACGGTTTAGCCTATACCATTTATGCGCCAATTGATTTTTTACAGGGCCATGGTTTTCATAAATTAGCGCACGCCTTTGGCTGTTCAGCAATTCTAATAGTTTTTATAAATAGCCAAAAACTTAAAATTATTTTTTCGTCAAAGCCTTTTCAGTTTTTAGGTAAAGTATCTTTTTCCTTTTATTTATTGCACCTAAGTCTGTTACTTGTATTTGCATCTCGCATATACCAGTTGTTATATCCCTATTTTATTGATACCGTAAACCTTCCCCTCACTTTTATACTAAGCCTTTTTTGCATCCTTACAGTATCTTTTCTTTTTTACAGATATATAGATTTTTATGCTGTAAAATACGCCTCCAAAATCAGTAGTTTGGTTTTCGAAACCAACCAGTAAAAAAAATTCCTGAAAAACTTTATGGAATTTATTTTCCTGCTGCATCTTAATTAAAAGCAGGCAAAAGTTTTTACCGTATTTGTGTAAAAACCTACCGCTTGCCAAAAAAGTGCCGCCGTTTAAAAACTTGAAAAAAATTTCGGCATTGCTGATAGTAATTTTAAATAACTAAAAAATAGAAATCATGGAAAAAAAATCAATCTTACTACTGCTTGCCCTGCTAACCATATTATGTATAAGTTTTACGCAGGCAAACACAGGTTCAGTAAAAGTAACCTTAACCGATTTGCAAACAAAAGATGCCTTGCCTTTTGCAAGTGTTACATTGTATAAAGATACCACACAAGTACAAGTTGGCATTACCGATTTAAATGGCGTTTGTTATTTTAAACAAGTACCCGCCGGCAAGTACAATGTAAAAGCAACCTACATTGGCTATCAGGTTAAAATGGTAAAGCAAGTAGGAGTATATGCTGGCAAAACAGCTTACCTAAACATAAAGCTAACTCCCGGTGGTATTGATTTAAAAACTGTAACCGTTACCGAGTATTCGATTACCATAATCGACCCCGAAACAACATCCGGTGGCACAATTGATGTACAGCATTTTCAATCCATGCCAAATAAAAATATTAGTAGTGTTCTAAGCACGCAGCCGGGTGTTGTCATGTCAGGTAATGGCAACGGCCAGCAAATTCAGGTGCGCGGTTCACGCCCGGGCTATACAACTGTTTTTGTAGATGGCGAGCGTGCCATAGGCACAACAAACGTATCAGAAAATAACACCACCGAACAACAGGAAGCTCTTTTAGGCGGTGTACCTGCTCAATATGCCGATGCAAAAAGCGGTATTGTATCAAACAATAACACAACAACATCAGTATTTAATTATGCGGCAAAAAAACAAGACAAGGCCAATAAAGTTGTTCAGGAAAAAACCGCCGAAGAAACTTATGTAAATGAGGAGTATAGCATGTATAAAGAGAGTACATACAACCCCGCCGCTAATCAACCACTTTCAACTTTTGCTATCGATGTGGATGGAGCTTCGTATAGCAATGCACGCCGCTTGTTAGAGCAGGGCATGCTGCCACAAAAAGATGCTGTTAGGGTGGAAGAGTTTATTAATTATTTTCCCTATAACTATCCGCAACCAAAAGATGATACGCCTTTTAGCATAACAACCGAGTATGCCGCTTGCCCTTGGGATAAAAATCATAATCTCCTTCAAATCGGCTTAAAAGGCAAAGAGGTTGATTTTGAAAATGCACCTCCGTCGCATCTTGTTTTTTTAATTGATGTTAGCGGCTCTATGGAAGATGAAAATAAACTCCCGCTTTTAAAACGTGCTTTTAAATTGCTGGTAAAACAACTTCGCCCTAAAGATAGGTTATCAATTGTAGTATACGCGGGCTCATCGGGCATGATAATTGAAAATGCTTCGGGCGATGAAAAAGATCAAATCAATAACGCGCTCGAAGTGCTAACCGCCGGTGGCTCAACAGCCGGAGGCGATGGTATTAATCTGGCTTATAAAATTGCCGAACAGCATTTTTTAAAAAATGGCAACAACCGTGTTATCTTGGCAACCGATGGCGATTTTAATGTGGGTGTTTCTTCCGAAAAAGAATTAGAAAGCCTGATTGTAGAGAAACGCAACAATGGTATTTATTTATCGGTGCTTGGTTTTGGGCAGGGCAATTATAAAGATAACAAAATGGAAACCTTGGCCGATAAAGGAAACGGAAATTATTATTACATCGATAATTTTATGGAAGCACGCAAAGTACTGGTGTCGCAATTTGGAGGTACTTTATATACCATTGCAAAAGATGTAAAAATACAAATAGAGTTTAACCCCGTTGTGGTTAAAGAGTACCGTTTAATTGGCTATGATAACCGTTTGCTGGCCGCCGAAGATTTTAATGATGATAAAAAAGATGCTGGCGAGCTTGGATCGGGCCACTGCGTTACCGCCTTATACGAAATTATTCCGGCAGGCAGTGCCGAGAGCCACGCAAAAATCGACGAACTAAAATACAGCAAGCCAACCACGGCATCAACCAATACAAATGAAATGGCCACTGTAAAATTCCGTTATAAAGATGTAAAGAAACAAGATACCACATCAAAACTAATTACGCAGGTTGTAGATAATCGTGTAGAAATGCCTGAAGCCACATCATCAAACTTTAAACTGGCGGCAGGTGTATCTGAGTTTGCATTACTGCTGCGCCAAAGCCAATATAAAGGTGCGGCAACTTACAAACAGGCTATTGATTTGGTAACCCGCTCACAAGCTACCGACCCCAATGGTTACATTGCCGGCTTATTAGAAATGATAAAAATTGCCAACGATTTATCTGACATCAAACTATCTAAAAAATAATTTTTTCAATTCTTTTGCCATTTCCCTCTCCACAAGCCCGGCGTTTATCGCTGGGCTTTTTATAACACACTTTTTCATTTGTCATTTCTAAGGAGGCACGACTGAGAAATCTAATACAACTCAATTCATAACTCCCTAATTATTGTTAAGTTCAAACATTTTTGTTAGTTAACAATTGTTATCGTATATTTAATATAGTAAGCGGTTTTTTATTTTTACTAAACTAAAACTACAATATGAAAAAACTACTTATTTTTTCAATTATTTTATGTGGCTTACGTACAAAAGCACAAACATGGGTAACCATACCCGATGCTAATTTTGTAACTTTTTTACAAGGTATTGTACCCAATGCAATGAATGGTAACCAACTCAATACCACAAGTACAGATGTTACAAACTATAGCTATCAGATGTCAATTAATTATCAAAACATTTCAAACCTGTTTGGTATTCAATACTTCACTTCTATTACGTATTTAGATTGTAGTTATAACATCTTAACAACTTTGCCCACATTACCTAACTTAATTCAAAATTTAGACTGTAGTAATAATAAAATAACTTCCTTACCGTCTCTTCCGGCTTCTTTAAAATACTTAGAATGTCATGATAATTTGTTGACTACCCTTCCCACACTTCCTAATTCATTAACTTATTTGTATTGTAGTAATAATAAATTAACAAGTATTCCCCCATTGGCAAGCTCTTGTAAAGGTATGTACTGCGATTTATATTGCGACTATAACAACCTCACCAGCTTACCCGTCTTGCCAGATTCGCTTAACCAATTAGTATGTAACAATAATAATATAACCTGCTTTCCAACTTTTCCAAGTTCAATTAACCGTTATTCGGGGCCTGGCAATCCGGCTTTTTCTATCGATCCAAACCCATATAACTGTTTACCAAATTATATTTCAGCTATGAGCTCAACCGATTTGGCAAAACCAATTTGCGCTGCAGGCAATACAAATGGTTGTGCTGTGGCAGGCATTAATCAGTTAGCCGACATAAGCAGTCAAATAAACATTTACCCAAACCCCGCGAAAAATGATTTTACAATCGAGGTTTCAAATAATATTGAGCATACTATTAAGTTGTTTGATGTAAACGGTAAACAGGTTTTATCGCAAACCATAAACAGCACAACCAACATAAATACCGATAACCTAAATGCAGGTGTTTATAACCTAAACCTAATAAGCGCCACAGGTATTGCTAATAAACGTTTGGTTATAATTAAGTAATTTTTTTACTGTTTTATATTTGGGCAACATTGTTAAAAATAAAAAAACAATGGCTTTGTACAGCATTTAATATGATAAATGGGTTAACTTTACTATAAATTTTTTCGGCATGAAAAATTTCCTTCTTCTCCTGTTTACTATAATCAGCTTTAATTTTATGGCACAAACCGATGCCTTTTATTGTAACTCAGGCATTAAAAAACTTAAGGCTCAGGATTATCAGGGCGCTGTCAATGATTTTACTAAAGCAATTGAGTTAAATCCTAAAAACTCTCATGCATATTATAACCGTGCAATCTGCGAAAACCGTTTGTATAATTATAAAGCCGCTATCGATGATTTTGATAAAGCTGCCCAGCTCGATCCCAAAAATGCCTGGGCCATAAAAAATGGCGATATAGCAAGGCGCTATTTAGCAAGGGCAGGAGGCACCCCTCAAGATTTTAATTCATCCCCTAACGATGCCGAAATGTATGCTAAAAGCGCATTAATAAAAGAAAAAATTGCCGATTACCAAGGTGCTATTAAAGACTATGACCTTGCAATTGCATTAAACCCTAAGGCAGGTTATTATTTCGGTCGTGGCGATGCCAGGTATAATTTAAAACTTTATGCTGATGCTGTTGAAGATTTTACAAAAGCTATAGAGTTAGACTCAAAATATGCCAAGGCCTATTTAAACAGAGGCAGTGCTCAATATAATTTAAGTAATAAAACTGCTGCTTGTGCCGATTGGCAGCAGGCATTGCAGCTTGGTATATCGCAGGCCAATGAGGCCTTAAATAAATTCTGTAAATAAACTATAAACAAAAAAGCCTAACACTCGTTAGGCTTTTTTATTACAAACAACAGCTACAACTTATCACTTATTTTTTTAAGTTTTTAAAATAATCAAATATCAAACGTATGCCAACCCCCGTGCCGCCTTTGGTGCGGTAACTATCGCGGGTAGATAAAAACGCGGGCGCGGCAATATCAAAATGCATATAAGGGTAATCGGTATATTTTACTAAAAATCTTCCGGCAGTAATGGCACCTGCACTTGGGCCACCAATATTTTTTCTATCAGCAATATCCGATTTTAATAAATCATCGTACTCTTCCCAAAAAGGGAACTCAGCCAAACGCTCGTGCACACGTGCACCGCTTTCTTTCAATTGACCTTTCATTTTATCACTTACCGTGCCCATACAAACTATCCCTTGCGGACCAA
>DATFTU010000561.1:0-4288 GCA_035261565.1 Bacteroidia bacterium | reverse complement strand
TAGCAGTTACGCTGTTTTAGATATGGCAGCATTTAATGCTAACCGTACAGGCGGTGGTGGTGTATTTACCATTTCGGCTAATGGTAAATTGCGCTTATCGGGCAATACAGGTGGTGCGGCTACATCAAACGCAGGTACTACCAGTTTTCCGCTTAATTATGCAACCCTAACACTTGACCCCGCCAGTACCGCAGAGTATTATGGCGCTACACAAAATATTTACGATGTGCCAACATACGGTAACCTTACCACCACTACCGCAGGCACTAAAACAGCAGGAGGTAACCTTAGCATTGCAGGCAACTTAACCATAAACGCGGCATCAACTTTTGCAGGCAGCTCGTACACACATAGCCTGCAGGGCGATTTTTTAAACAGCGGTACTTTTACAGCAGGTACAAGCACTATGAATTTTTGCAATGGCACGGGCGTTTTACAACATATTGGGCCCGCAGCAGGTACGGTTACCACGTTTGCCAATTTGAAAATAAATACACGGGCTAATGTAACCATGTTGCAGGATGGCAATGTAAGCGCTTCGCTTATTTTAACGCAGGGCTTGCTTAACACATCGGTGGCAGGGTCGGGGCTTTTAATAATGCTAAATGGTTCTGCTGCTCCGGCTATAACAGCCCTATCAGCCTCTTATGTAAATGGGCCTATGCAATATCAAAAATCTGCGGCGGGCAGCACAACCTTAAACTTTCCGGTTGGTACAAGCCCTGATTGCAGGCCTTTTATACTAACGGTAAATCACTCGGCGGCTACACAATATAACTACACCGCACAAACATTTAATGCTAACCCGTGGGTGGCTATGGCAAGCACATATACTGATATGCCCAGTACGGTTGATACCATATCGGGCGTGCATTACTGGACGATAAACCGAACCGATGCAGGCGGTACCAGCCAGCCATCGGCCGGCTTAAACGGTAACCAGCAAATACAATTATTTTTTGGAACCAACGATGGCGTTTATCAGGGCAGTGGTTTAACCATTGTAAAAAATACAGCCGCCACACCTGCCACCTGGATTGATATTGGAGGCAGCAGCACACTGGGTAATTTTTCATCGGGGCAAGCGGGCAGCGTTACATCAACCTCATCGCCTACGGCGTTTAACTCGTTCTCAACATTTACACTGGGCAGTAAAAATACCGGCTGGGATCCATTACCTATTGAGCTGTTAAGTTTTACCGCGGTAGCCAACGGAGATAAAGTGGATATAAAATGGGAAACCATTACCGAAACCAACAACGCATACTTTACCATTGAAAAAAGTAAAGACGGTGTAAACTTTACCAAACTAATGGATGTGCAGGGTGCAGGCACCAGCACTACGTACCGAAATTATGCAGAGGTTGATTACCAGCCATACGAAGGCACATCGTACTACCGCCTGAAGCAAACGGATAACAACGGTGCATATCAATACTTTACCATGGTGCCTGTTACCTTTACCAAAGATGGGCAGCAGAGTATAATTTTATACCCTAACCCAATTGATAACACAACCAACCTGCAAGTTAACGTAACAGGTTACCAAAACCAGGAAGTGGTGGTGGTATTGCGCGATATGCAGGGCCGCGAGTTTTTATCGAAAGTATTACTGGCCGAAGACAACGGGCATGTATTTGTAATTGACGAAACAAAATCGTTACAGCCCGGCGCATACATTGTAACTGCAACCAGCAACAATAAAATTTATAACTACAAGCTGATTGTGAGATAAGGGTTGTAAATTATAAGTGATTGTTGAGGTTTGGAATTGTTTTGAATTCTAAATTTTAAATGTTGTGTGATGGTAATAGGTTTGTCATTTCGAAAAAGGAACGACTGAGAAATATTTATTTAGTTGTTGTAAGTATAGGTAACCTAATTCAAATACATATTTCTCCCTTTCAGTCGAAATGACAAAAAGGATAATCTCAAATTGTTTTAAAATATTAAAGTCTAAAATAATCTCTAACCTGAGCGGTAGAATAAATGCGCCCGGCATTAATATCTGCCTCGGCTTCTTGAATTTCTTTTTCTAATTGGGCTATTACTACATTTGAGTTATTGGCTTCTTCAAATATTTAGGATTGTTTACTATCTTACGTTTTCTTCGTTGATAGTTCCCATTATTCTATTAAGAAAACGAGCTATAATTTTTAAAACCCGTTTGAATTTAGAAGGTTTGGATATTTTGTTTTGGACTTGAGCCATGTGGGTGTAAATAAATTATTTGTTTGTGCATCACCAACAATAGAAGAGAAGAAATCAGTTATCAAACCCTTCGCTAAAAAACTCGTGCAGCGTCATTTTATGAATTTCGAGAATTCGTAAAAAATAATTTATGGTAAAGTTTACGCCCTTTTCCATTCTCCAATATTGTACTCTCGACAAATCGTGCTCGTAAGCAAAGTTTTCATAACTTGTATAACCTTTCTCAATACGTAATTGCTTTATTTTTTCGGCAATCTTTTTGACATTTTTTTCTGAAAAGTTCAATTTAGGCATAAAACAAAAGTCTGTTTCTTGTCCCATTAATTTTGTTTCATAAAAGATGTTTCTTTTAATAAATAATTATATTTTTGAAAAAATATTTCAGGATTTACTTAATTATATATGAAAACCAAAATACCCAAAACCAAACTTGAAATTGAGTTAACCTGCGATAAAATACTTTTGCAACAAGAGGTTAAACGTTTGCAAAACTATGTGCAGGCGATATTAAATACACTTGATTTGGTTTTAAACGATAACAAAAAGAAATAGCCTGTAATTTTGCCTGTTTTACTAAAGGTAAAATTGCCTTTGAAAAATGGAAAAATTGCCCTATATTTGTAGTATGAATAAAATAAGGGCCGATATAGCCAAGCTGAAAGAAATCCCGTCTAAAATAGATACGGATAAAACTTTTCATCTTATTAAGCAGGGAGAGAGCTCTAAAAAGTATTTCGGGTTTTTAAAGTCGCTTACGCAGGAGGATGATAAAGAAATATCGGAATGGCTTGATATTAGCGTAAAAACTTTCAGGAGTTATAAAAACACGCAAAAAACTACCAAGCCGCATCTTACCGAGCATGTAATTATGCTTATTTCATTAGTTAAGCATGGCCTGGATGTGTTTGGCGATTACAATGCCTTTAAGCAATGGCTTGAAAAAGGAAATTTTTATTTTGATAAATTGCCTCCTATTAATTTTATAAGCAGCATTAGCGGCATGAAATTTATTGACGACCGCTTAACCGCTATGGAGTTTGGCGATAACGCATAGTGCATGGAGGTTTTTAGGATTTCGGACGCACGGCACTCAAAAAAATTAAACGCATCGGGTAAAGCAGCCCGCTGGAATAAAGACCATCAGTTTGTTTTATATACGGGCAATACCAGGTCGTTATCGGCTTTAGAATCGGTAGTACATTTTAACGGTGTGGTACCCAAGCACAGTTACAAAACCATGGTTATAGTATTGGCCGATGATGAAAAATTGTACACAAAAAAACAGGTAAAAGATTTGCCCGCCAACTGGCGCACCCTTAATGCTTATGCGGCATTGCAGGATATAGGCAGTGAGTGGTACAAAAGCGAGCAATCGTTAATTTTGATGGTGCCATCGGTAATTATACCCCAGGAGTTTAACTGCATTATTAATACCAGGCATCCTGACTTTACAGCTAAAAATGTTTTGTTGCTAAGAACCGAAGATTTTATTTGGGATGAGCGTTTGGGCGCCGGCGTTAAAAATTAACCCAAATATATTTAGGGTGTTTTAAAAGTTTAGGATAAGATAATACCCTTTAATCGAAATTCGACGAAAACTTACTTAGGGGGACAGTTTATTTATTAAATTTGGTTGTAACGTTAACGGGGATGATATGGGGAAAAACTACTTTTTTAAATTTTTAGTACTTACAGTTTTTTTATTGTGTTTTACCGAAAGTAAAGCGCAGGTTGCTTATGGTGCAGCCGGTGTGTATAGTTTGCGCCAGGTGGTGCCCACTTATACAGGCAATGCCATACAGGTAAGGCGCGCCTGCGATAATGTTACGATGGATATTGGCTTTACCTGTGGCGCTTTAAATACAACTGCCTTAAACAGGTTTGTAATGTCGGCCAACCCGGTAAGTGCCATAAGCTCAACAACCGATGCTGCCTATAGTTTACGCAAACTTAAATGCACATATGCAGGTAACGCTATTAACGTGCGCCGCAGCTGCGATAATGCAACTAAAGACATTGGTTTTACCAGTTCGGGCGATTTAGATACGGTAAGTTTAAAAACATTTGTTGTGGCAGG
>DATFTU010000560.1:0-3093 GCA_035261565.1 Bacteroidia bacterium | reverse complement strand
AAATTAGGTGAAGGTGTTAAAGAAGCGGGCGGTTTGGCCATTATTGGTACCGAGCGTCACGAATCTCGCCGTGTTGATAGGCAGTTGCGTGGTCGTGCAGGTCGTCAGGGAGATCCGGGAACTTCACAGTTCTTCGTTTCGTTAGAAGATGATTTAATGCGTTTATTTGGTAGCGAGCGTATTGCTAAAATGATGGATAGAATGGGCTTGGAAGAAGGCGAGGTTATTCAGCACAGTATGATTAGCAAATCAATTGAGCGTGCGCAGAAAAAAGTGGAGGAAAATAACTTTGGCACACGTAAGCGTTTAATTGAGTACGATGATGTAATGAACGTACAGCGCGATGTAATTTATAAACGCCGCCGCAACGCTTTATTTGGCGATAAATTAAGTTTAGATATTGCCAACATTATGTTTGATGTGAGCGATGATATTGTACAGCAATTCCACACCGATAAAGATTTTGATGGCTTTAAATTTGAATTGCTAAAAACATTCTCAATTGATGCACCGTTTACACAAGACGAATTTGCACGAAAATCGGTTGATGAGTTAACTGCCGCAACTTTTAATGAAGCCTATAAACATTATAAAGAAAAGAGTGAGTTTGTAGCACAAATGGTTATGCCCGTTGTTAGCGATGTATATTTAAACCCAAACAACCAGTTTGAAAACATTGTAACGCCGTTTACCGATGGCATACGCAGCATACAGGTATTGGCTAACCTTAAAAAATGTTACGATACCAAAGGCCGCGACATGGTGCTGACGTTTGAAAAAACAGCCACCTTAGCCTCTATTGATGATGCCTGGAAAGAGCATTTGCGTGAGCTGGATGATTTAAAACAATCGGTACAAAACGCATCGTTAGAGCAAAAAGACCCTTTGCTTATTTACAAATTAGAGTCGTTTAACTTGTTTAAGGATATGGTTGCCAAAACCAATAAAGAAATTATAACCTTTTTGGTAAAAGGCAGCTTGCCGCAGCAAGAAAACCAACAGCAGCAGGCCCCACAGGTGCGTTTTAACGCGCCGGTGCAACAAAAGCAACCGCAGTTGGTAGAAAGCCGTAGCGAAGGCAGTGCCGATGGTGAGCCAAAAGCAAAGCCTAAACAACAGCCTATACGTGCCGAACAAAAAATTGGCCGTAACGACCCATGCCCTTGCGGAAGCGGTAAAAAATACAAAAACTGCCACGGGCAGGGGTTGTAGGTTTTTGTTTTTCCTTGTTTAGACTGATTCTAAATAGTATCTTTGAGTCAAATTAAGACCATGCTCAAAAACTACAAAAATGAATTTGTTTCATTTATAGAAACAAGAATAGGCAAAAAAATATTCCAAACCGGCAATCTTCATCTGGATTTTCTAATAGAAAAAACATCTCTCGACTGTCATCACGTACTTGACTCGAAGTTAGCTAAACTGAATAACGATTATAAAAAGTATAATTTTTATAGATATATGTTTTGTCAGTTAAATGAAAACTATGAAGAATTGTTGAAGCAAACACATTATGCAGTTAATAACAATCCAGTCCGCGTGCCTATAGATAAAAACGAAGTTAAATCTATAAAGATTTTATTAGATGAAATCCGAGATAAGTGCGACTTTATTTATTTTGATTATAGGAACTACATTGACTATTTAGAGTATTGTAAATCCGAAGAGGCAATTAACGCTTAAATTTTATACCCTCGTAGAAAGTAACGAAGAAAAGGAAAGACGTATTATGATTGAAAAGAAAATGAAGGTCTTGGAAGAAAAGAAAATGCTTAAAGGTGACACTAAGGCTTATCAACAAGGTCATTGGAAAACATATAAACAGTATAAAGTAAAACTTATTATCACTAATGATTTAAAATCCAGCCCAGAGGAAATTATTATGGCATATAATAAACGTGGTGATGCAGAAAGAAAATTTGATTTTATGAAAAATGATTTTGGATGGGAATATCCTCCTTTTATGAGAATGAATGAAAATGCTGTGTTTATGATTGCCGCTGCCTTGGCTAATAATATTTTCCGAGGAATGGTTATATTATTTAAAAAATTTGTGCCAGAATTAAGACTAAATGCCAGATTACGTGAATTTCAATTCTTTTTTATTAATGTAGCATGTGCCCTAATTAATAATCAATATATTTTTTATG
This sequence comes from Bacteroidia bacterium, assembly GCA_035261565.1. Taxonomy (GTDB): domain Bacteria; phylum Bacteroidota; class Bacteroidia; order B-17B0; family Aurantibacillaceae; genus PALSA-968. Next base: position 943 of record DATFTU010000560.1, on the reverse strand, counting down.
ACCCTGATATACCTTATGACGAATTGATGAAATAAATTTTCACTCCATATTGTTGCCTGTTTTCAAAAGAAACGAGCTAAAGACATTTGTTAATAAACACACCCAACCTGTTCATAACCAGTAGGTATATAAAGGGTTACCATTTATGTTCTTTCGGCATTAAGTTAAAACCGAGGCATGAATACATACCATATTTCTATTAACCCTTTTGCTGAATATCTTGAAGCTACAGAAGCTCGAAGAATCAATATACTTAAAGAACAACAAGACCCCGACCCAGTAAGAATTCCATATTATCAATTAGCTAAAGCAAGAATAAAGAAATCTATTGCATTAAGTGGAAGTTTCAAACCTATTGATGATGGTATTAAAACTCTACAAGCAAGAAAACCAATAAAGGACTGGCAAAAAAATGATAGAACTAACTCTATCATTGTGCTCGATAAATTCAAGAAAATGTTATTATCCGATTTAATTAAGGAAAATAAGCTTGAAATAATATCTCCGAAACAGAAACACATCAATTTTAAAGGCATAACAATAAACATTTCACCAAATATAATTTTCCGAGTTACTATAGATGGAACTAAATATATTGGTGCGTGTAAAATTCATATCTCTAAAGGGAAGCCTTTTTCTCATAAACAGTCTAAGCTTGTAGCTAACTTAATCGAACAGTATTTAAGTAATGTTGTTGCCGAAGAAGATGAAGTGGTTGACCCTGTTTTATGTTTTTGCTTAGACCCATTTGCTGGGACTACCATAAATTCAAATAGTCAGGCAGGTTATGATATGAAACTGGTAAAACAGCTATGTTCCGAAATAAAACAATCTATCAACCCAACTCAAATAAAGGGCAATGTTGCTTAAGTATTAGGCTATTCAATTGCAATAAAAACAGAAAAGGAGGTCAATTGACCTCCTTTTCTGTTTTTATTGCAAT
>DATFTU010000559.1:0-2061 GCA_035261565.1 Bacteroidia bacterium | reverse complement strand
CGCTAATTCTATTTTAGTATGTATGGATTATACTAAAAAGCAAACTATTGAAGTTCCTGCTGAATGGAAAGAAAAAATTAGTGCCTTTAAATAAAAGTTTATTCTTTATAAGCATTAGTTGCCTTACGCACACTGCCATGTTTAAGCAACAAAACTTCAGCACTTTCATAATCCAGGTTTAGCTCTTTCATAAGCATATTGGTGCCACGCTTAACCAGTTTGTTATTGCTAAGCTGCATATCAACCATTTTATTGCCTTTAACCCTGCCCAACTTTATCATTACCGATGTAGAAATCATATTTAGGGTTAGCTTTTGTGCCGTGCCGGCTTTCATACGGGTGCTGCCTGTAACAAACTCTGAACCTGTAATAACTTCTACAGGGTATTTTGCCGTTTTAGCTAATTCACTGCCGGTATTACAAACAATACAACCCGTAACTATTTTTTTTGCGTTGCAAGTTTTTAATGCTCCAATAACATAAGGAGTTCTGCCAGATGCTGCAATACCAACTACCACATCTTTAGAGGTGATTTTATATCTCAATAAATCTTTCCATCCCTGGTTTTCATCATCTTCAGCAAACTCAACTGCTTTGCGTATAGCATTATCTCCTCCGGCAATTAATCCAACTACTATACCCTGCTCTATACCATAAGTTGGCGGGCATTCAGAGGCATCAACAATACCCAAACGCCCGCTTGTACCTGCCCCCATATAGAACAGGCGACCGCCTTTTTTCATTTTAGCTACAATAATCTTTACCAGTTTTTCTATTTGCGGGATGGCTTTTTCAACCGCCAATGGCACGGTTCTATCTTCTTTATTTATATTTTTAAGAAGAGAAGTAACATCCATTTTTTCGAGATTATTGTATCTCGAATCACTTTCGGTAGTTTTATTTTTTACGGACATAAAAGGTTAAGCAGCCATTAAAGTTCCTAAATTTACTTTAGAAAGCTTTTGTTGGGCATAATCTAATGTTACGATAAATGTTTTTGGCGGGTTTTTCTGTGATGGAATTTCATACATCAAATCAAGCATAATAGCCTCGCAAATACCGCGTAAACCACGCGCGCCCAATTTATATTCAAGTGCTTTACCAACAATTAAATCATATACAGCATCGTCAAATTGTAAATCAATCTCATCCATCCTAAACAGACTTTGGTATTGTTTTACCAATGCATTTTTGGGCTCGGTTAAAATACGACGCAGTGTTTTTGCATCTAATGAGCTCATATAAGTTGTAATAGGTAAACGGCCTATTAATTCTGGTATTAAACCAAATGTTTTTAAATCTTGCGGAAGTATGTATTGTAACATATTGCCTCTATCAACCTCTCCGGCATTTACTGATGAGGTAAAGCCAATAGCTTGTGTATTTAAACGACGGGCAATAATTTTTTCAATGCCATCAAAAGCACCTCCGCAAATAAATAATACGTTTTTGGTGTTAACCTGTATCATTTTTTGCTCCGGATGTTTTCTGCCTCCTTGTGGTGGCACATTAACAATAGAGCCCTCTAATAATTTTAATAAACCTTGTTGCACTCCTTCACCCGATACATCGCGGGTTATAGAAGCATTATCTCCTTTACGGGCAATTTTGTCAATTTCATCAATAAATACAATTCCTCTTTCAGTTGATGGAACATCAAAATTAGCAGCCTGTAATAAACGGCTTAACACGCTCTCAACATCCTCGCCCACATAACCTGCTTCGGTAAGTACTGTAGCATCAGCAATACAAAAAGGTACGTTTAACAATTTAGCAATAGTGCGGGCCATTAAGGTTTTACCTGTACCGGTTTCGCCCACCAAAATAATATTAGATTTTTCTATTTCTATTTCTTCTTTCTCAATAACATGGTTAGGGTTCGATATGCGTTTAAAATGGTTATAAACTGCCACACTCATAACTTTTTTAGCTTGGTCTTGCCCTATGATAAATTCATCCAGATACTTTTTAATAGCATCAGGTTTTAACATAGTAAGCGTTTGTTTGGCTGTTTCTTTTTGGGTTTGTTCGCTTTCAGCAGACACAATTTTGTATGCCTCT
>DATFTU010000558.1:0-6498 GCA_035261565.1 Bacteroidia bacterium | reverse complement strand
GCCATTAGCCATGGTGGTATCTAAAGCTACTGCCGATACTACATTGGTAGTTGGTATAACCGATAAAGCAAAATTTCTGTCTGTAGTACCGCCGCCAAGTATTTGCACACCTTGTGCTAAAACTTTGCCATACCCCGGTTTGCTAACTGCTACATTATAGGTGCCGCTGCTTAGGTTAGCAAACGAAAAAGCGCCTGTTGAGCTTGTAGTTGTTTTCCAAACCTGGCTTGTAGTGCTATTGGTTAGTATTAGGCTGTCGCCTGCTTGTAACGTGGCCGATAGTTGTTTAGCTCCGCCAACATCATATAACGAAACCACGCCCTGTGTATTACCTGTTAAACTTGGGCCTGCCGGGCCTGTGGCACCTGCTGGGCCCGTATCGCCTTTTTTACACGATGTTGCCAATACCAATAACGTTACCGATAATGCCGAAATTTTTGTGAATGTTTTTTTCATGTTTTTTTATTTAGTTGTTTGTTCGATGCAAATGTTAGCAAATGGTTTATGGCAAAGAGAGCATTTAAGGTCTTTTAACCTTTTAAACCAACTCATTTAACTTTTTTTACATAATTCAAAGTGTATTGGGTAAAATGCAAAAGCCCCGCATTGCGGGGCCTTTACTTATAAAGTAACTTTTTGTATAGTTTACTCTTCTTTCTTCACTTTTTTATCGGCTTTTTCTTGCGCCTTGTCAGCTTTCTCTTTGGCCTCATCGGCTTTCATTTGTGCTTTATCTTCTTTTTTTGCTTTTTTGTTTCCGTTGGCTTTGTCTTCCTTTTCTTTAGCTTTATCAAGGGCTGCTTTATCTTTGTCGGCCTTAACTTGTGCTTTCTCTTCTTTAATCATTTTTTTTTCCTGTTTTTTACTTGGCTCGGCTGTTTGCGCACTAACGGCAAAACCAAATACAGTAAACAGGGTACTTAACAATACGCTTTTTACAAAATTATTTTTCATAGTAGTTTTTTATAGTTTACACCAAAAGTAAAAAGTTTAGTTAAATAGTTGTAATTTTATTTTTCAATTATAGTATTGATAATTTAATAAAATGATTCCGCCTGCTAACGCTAAAATATATGAGGGTTATTTAGCCGCCTTTTGGATGGATGAAACCGGCATACTTTGTGCCAACGGAAAAAATGTGTTGCGCACTCTGCAAAACCAAAAAGAAAATTACGAACTTATTAAACAAATTACAGGTAGTAAAAAAGTTTGCCTGCTTTCTAACACAACCAATTCAAGCCCACCTGATAAAGAAACCCGCGATTATATCGAGAAGCAATTACCTGCCTTTTTCAAGGCAATGGCCATCATTTCACAATCGGCTGTAGGGCAAATTATTCCTAAAATTTTTACCACTGTAAATATCAACCCTATTCCTATACAGTATTTTACTAACGAACACGAGGCCAGGCAATGGCTGCAACAGCACTTATAAACAGGGTGTTAATAATAAAACACAGCTCGCCGGGTAATTTTTACTATTTGTCTAATTTGCTATGCATTGCTTTTTAAAAAGTAGTAAATTAGCTGTAGCAATTTGTTTAATAAATTAATTTAAACAGTATCATGAAAAAGAATATACCAACTACGGCTCTCGAAATTAAATTAGCCGCTGAAAAATTGGTTTTGCAACAAGCCAATAATAAACTCATGATGCACCTGCAGGCCTTGCAGGCAACCTTGCAAATAGAGCAACAAAACACACAAGCTACTCAGGTAAATTACGTTAGCTTAAATTAAGCGCCGGTAATTAGGCCAGCCATAACCTTTTATCCATCACAATTTGCGCAAAGCAAGCACCGTCTAAGTTTTTGTCGGCAACGTGCTGTACTGTAAAGCCATTTTTTTCAAAAAATGTAGCGCCGGCCGCACTGGTATTGGTAAACAATTTAGCAATATGTTTTTCATCGGCCACATCATGTAAATTGTATAGCAATGCTTTCGCAATACCTTGCTTTTGGTGTGTTGGGTGCGTGTACAACATATCAATACAACCGTTAGCCTTTAGCGAACAAAAGCCTGTAATTTTTCCGGCAGGGTTGGTTGCCACTAAATAGTAATCTTCGGCAAGTTTGCGCTTCCACTTATTCTCATCGGCATGCATGGCTGCCCACTTTTGCAATTGCAATTCAGTATACTGAGTTTTATCAACGGCCTGTACGGTTTCATAAAACAAAAAACGTATGGCTTCAACATCTGCATTGGTTGCTTTTCTTATAGTGTGTTTCATGCTATATAGAGTTTGGTTAATTCGTAATGATGTTCGGCATGTTTTATCGTAAAGTAAAGCATCTCGCGTATGCTTATTGTGCCCAGCAAAGGGTGGGGTATGGTAAACAAGTCTAAGCCCTCCTCACTATATGTATCTAATTTAGCGCACAATTCGGCAATGGTATTTTTTACATCATGTACCAGTTGTTCGCGTTTTTCAATTGGTACTAACTCGGGCACAAAGGGGGCCGTGGCTTTGGCACCTTGTTTAATTTTGGCCAGGTAAAAATCTACCAAAGTATCATAACTCATTAATGCGCGCTGGGGCTGCATATCGGCAATGGGTTGTACATACTTAGGGTTGTTAATGGCCCGGTTTAATTTGCTTATGCTAATTAAAATATGGTTTAAATGCTCGCCTGCGTTCCATTTTTCGGGTGGTGCAAAATTAAAATCGCGCTCGGTTAGGGCAAGTACATAATTTGCATAAGCGGTATGCCCTTGTAGCAATTGTTGTTGTAAGGTTTGTTTATTCATGTTTTATTTTTTATAGACTGATTGGTCTTTTTTGTACCAAAAAAAATTACTTGGTGTAGCGCTGCTTAATTTGCTGTTTCATGTTTTCAAGTAACCTGTTTAATATTGCCGGGCTATCATTTAACTTGCTCATCATCAAACCACCCTCAATAGTGGCAAAAAATAATTCGGCTTCGCCTGTCGCATCCAGCTTTTTGCTAAACTCGCCATATTTTATACCTTGTTCTATTATTTGTTTTAAAGTGGCTAACATTTCTCGTAAACCTTTGGCGGCATGTTCTTTTATAAGTGGTAAACTGTCATCAACATCAATAGCGGTATTTAGTAAAGGGCAACCGCCTGTAATTAAGGGCTTTATCGAGTAGTCTTGGTAAAAATCCAAAATGGCATTCAACTTCCCTGCCGATGTTTCTTGTTGTTTTATAATAAACCGTAAAGCCTCGCGCATTTTATTAAAGCTATAATCAAAAGCCTCCAGCGCAATTTCATCTTTGTTTTTAAAGTTGCCGTAAATGCCTCCTTTGGCTAAACCTGTGGCGGCTAATATATCGCTCATGCTGGTGGCTGCATACCCTTTGGTATTAAAAATAGGCGCCGATTTTTCTATAATAAACAATCTCGTTCTCTCTGCTTTTGTAAACATAATACAAATATAAACCGTTCGGTCTAATTTTACAAATTTAATTTCACTGGAGTTTTAATGTAAAAAACGGGCAAATCTTACATATGTAAGGTTTAATGAAAATTCGGAAAAATTATCCCGTAAAAAGTATATATTATTGTATTATCGAGGATCTTCAGAAGAAAGTAATAATTGCCGGATTAAACTTAATACTAAAAAACACAATATGAAAGTAAGTGATATCGACAGCGTAATACATATACTGCAATCTATTTCCGGCTGGGGAATAGCCTTAAAAAGGATTAAATAAGTTCCTCAGGTATTAAGCACTTTTCCTCTCTACTCATAAAAAAGGTCAGCCGTTGCCATCTTTAACGCATCTTTTAGTATTTTTGTTTTATCTATCCCTATCACAATAAAATAAAACAGCGCATTAGTAATAACGAACTTGTTAGGTACGAGTACGTAAAAAAATACAAAAATATAAGCCCCTGTTTATTACTTTATTTTGAAACCGAGCCAAAAATCCGCCCTATAAGAGAGCATCGCTTTAGTGAATACGAAGCCATTTTAAATCGACACATTCAATGAAAAAAGTATTTATTTTTTTTGCTTTAGTATTAACCATCCGATTTTACGGGCAAACATTTTATACCGAGCTATATGGCTTTAAACTGGGGCAATATAGAGAGGCTGCTAAACTTGAGTTAGGCAACCCCATTCAGTATGGAAGGTACGATGATGGATTTGTTTTCGAAGCTTACCTTCTTAAACCCGACACATCCCTGTATATTATTTTTGAGTATGCCGCAAACGATACAAACCTTATTTGGAGCATTCAGGTTTCGGGTTCTAACACCACAACTGATATTGGCTTTAAAAATGCTAAGCTGGGGCTTGATAAAACACAAACCGAAAATTTTTTTGGCAAACCTTCATCAATCGAAGATATTGGCGAGTACGGGCAAAAATGGGATTACAGTAAAACAAATTTTTCTATCGAGGTTAATACCAAGGGTGAATTTTCAAGCATAAAAATACTTGATAACACAAACCAACTTTTTCCCTCTCCCGAGGTAGAAAAAATCCCCGACTTTAAAAAAATACAGCAAACCCTTGCTTCAAAAAACAAGGTTGATATTTTAAATTTATTGGCAGGAGATATTGAAATATATAAAGGCAACATGACCTATTTTTTCAAAAAATCTTTTAAAACCGAATTAACTACCGATTATTCAAAAATGTTTTCCATCATCGGGGAAATTTCAACAGACCTTTCTACCGTAAACCCCGAGAACGCCGATGAGTACGAAGAGAACATGCGGCTTGCCTTGGGGGAGGATATAAAGCACGTAATTAAAATTAAAAAAGGGCACCTGGTTAAAGAAATTGTTTTAAAGTATTATGGCGGGCAATACCTAATTTACGAAATTAACGCAAGCAGTAAATAACTGCAGCCTTTACTTGTCACGGCGAGCAAAGCGAAGCAATATTCCATTTTAAACTCTCTTAAAAAAACTAACCCTCACTTTTTCACGTAATTAAAAATATTTCTGTTAAAATATTTTTTTGTTTCAAGTAATATTTAGACATTTGTCTAATTATATAAATATCTATAAAATGGATAACGTATTTAAAGCTCTTAACGACCCCGCCCGGCGCGAAATTTTAAAAATGCTGCGAAAAAAAGATATGACCGCCGGCGATATTGCCGCCAAGTTTGATATGACCGCTCCCAGCATCTCGCACCACCTCGATAAGCTAAAACGTGCCGGTTTGGTTACCACCGTAAAGCAGGGGCAGTTTGTGTTGTACTCCATCAATACCACCATTGTCGATGATTTGGTTGAATACGTATTAGCGTTAAAGAAAAAATAAAATTATAAAAACAATAAAAAACAAAAGTCATGAAAAAGTATATGAAAGAATCGCTGCTTTGGGTTTTAATCCTAATACCCTATGTATATCTGTCAACCATCTGGCAACAGTTGCCTGATAGGGTGCCCACTCATTTTAATATAAATGGTGTAGCCGATGATTGGTCGGGCAAAAACTTTTTATTCTTTATACCGGCGGGCCTGGGTATATTTATCTATTTGCTTATGCTCGTACTTCCTTATATCGACCCTAAAAAACGCATCCTCCAAATGGGTGAAAAGTATACCTCGCTTCGTTTTATGCTAACGTTTTTCTTTGCCCTGCTATCGTGTTATTTATTGTACGTAACCAAAGAGGGCAGCATTAAAAATCCTAACCTCTTAATTGCACTCATCGGTATTCTTTGTGCCATGTTTGGTAATTATTTTCAAGCCATGCGCCCCAACTATTTCATCGGCATCCGCACTCCCTGGACATTAGAGAGCGAAACCGTCTGGAAAAAAACACACCACCTTGCCGGGCGTTTGTGGCTTGTAGGCGGCATACTAATAGCAGGCCTTTCTTTTGTAGTTAGCAATAGCAGGGCAATGGTTATTATTTTCATAAGCCTTATGGTGGTTATCTCAATCATCCCCATCATATTATCGTATGCTTGGTTTAAAAAAGAAAAAAGTAGTTTATAGGTTAAAATAGTAATGTATTTTTGAGTTAAAATAACTCATGTATGCTAATCTCCAAAAAAACAAGTAAGCGTTTAGGCTTATTTGTTTTGATTTTATTTGTGCTCATTAATATAGTGGCTTATTTTCATGCCTATAAGTTTACTCATTTTAGCAGCTCTGCCACAACAAAAACTAAAGATGGCACCCGGCTTTCTTTTCTGCAAAAAGTGGGTGCTGTTTTGTTTGGTATAAATAACCCGCGCCCGGTAAATACTGTAATACCAACGCAAAATTTTAAAACCATAAAACTAAACAGCAACAAACAAATAGAGTGCTGGTTAATTAACGTGCCAAAAAATCCTAAAGGCACCGTAATTTTATTTCATGGCTATAGCGGTCAAAAATCCTCCATGCTCGATAAAGCCAACGAGTTTTTAAAACTGGGCTTCAATACGCTGCTTGTCGATTTTATGGGCTCGGGTGGCTCTCAGGGCAATCAAACAACGCTGGGTTTTTATGAGGCTGATGAAGTTAAAACCGCCTTTGATTATATAAGTGCGCAAGGTGAAAAAACAATTTTTCTCTTCG
>DATFTU010000557.1:0-4920 GCA_035261565.1 Bacteroidia bacterium | reverse complement strand
AAGCGTGTATTTTTTTCGTCTTCTTCTGAGGTTTATGGAGAACCGGTATCACTGCCGCAACATGAGCATACCACCCCCCTTAACTCACGTGTACCCTATGCGGTCGTAAAAAATGTAGGCGAAAGCTTTTGTAAAAGCTATCAGCAAGAGTATGGTTTGGAGTATACTATTTTCAGATTTTTTAATACATATGGTCCCGGCCAAAGTACCGATTTTGTATTTCCACGCTTTATAGCATCAGCTTTAAAAAATCAAGATATAACCATTTATGGAGATGGGTTGCAAACACGTACTTTTACCTATATAGATGATAATATTGATACTTGTTTGGCCTGTTTGTATAAAAATGAAATTGTAAATGATGTTATAAATATTGGCAACGATAAAATAATTACCGTGTTAGATTTGGCTAAAACTATTATCAGCATCACTAAATCAAATTCAAAAATTATACATCTTCCACCACTTAAAGAAGGCGATATGACCCGTCGCCAGCCCGATAACCAAAAAATGCTGCAACTCCTAAACCGTAATTTAATTTCGCTTGAAGACGGAATTAAATTAATGCTGCATGATAAACGCTTTTTAAAATCTATTGGCTTATAATGTGTGGTATTTCCGGAATAATTTCCTCTAATGTAACTAAAGATAAAGCATTGACTGCTTTGCAGCGAATGAATAATGCCATTGCGCACCGTGGACCCGATGCTGAAGGAATGTGGAATGATGAGTATGCTTATTTAGGCCATCGCAGGTTATCTATTATAGACTTGTCAGATAGTGGAACACAACCTTTGCATTCATACGATAATCGTTATGTGATAATTTATAACGGAGAGCTATATAATTACAAAGAGCTTAGGTTACAATTACAACGAGCCATACAAGGTACACAAGAGCAGCCCTGTTTTTTTAAAACACAAACCGATACCGAAGTTGTTTTGGCTGCATACATGCGTTGGGGCGCTGATTGTTTGCAGCGTTTTAATGGCATGTTTGCTTTTGCTATTTATGATAAGCAAGAAAAAAATATTTTTATAGCTCGTGATAGAATGGGTATAAAGCCCTTGTACTACACATTTCAAAATAATACCTTACTATTTGCATCGGAGTTGAGGGCCATACTACAATCAAATTTAATAGAAAAAAAAATAAATCAGGATGCTTTAGCAGATTATTTGCAATACCAAACAGTACATGCTCCAAACACAATTGTAAGCGGCATAAAAATGCTATTGCCGGGGCATTATCTTACTATACAAAACAAGGAAATAAAAATACAGGTTTATTGGCAACCAGAAAAAAACATAAATTATGAAAGTGAAAATAAATCGTATGAAAATATTTGCAAAGATATACGTATGCTTTTTTATGAAGCTGTTGAACGTCGTTTGGTTGCCGATGTACCCTTTGGCGCTTTTTTATCAGGCGGAATAGATTCAAGCGCTGTTGTAGGCGCAATGACTAAAGTATCATCGCAGCAGGTAAAAACTTTTTCGGTTGTGTTTAACGAAAGCGAATTTTCTGAAGCGCATTATGCGCGCATAATATCTGAAAAATTTAAGACCGACCATCACGAGATAAAATTAAACCCGCAGGTTTTTTTACATCAATTACCCGAAGCCCTAAATGCCATGGATCATCCCAGTGGCGATGGGCCAAATACCTATATTGTATCTAAGGCTACTAAAAATGCAGGTATTACTATGGCTTTATCGGGTTTAGGCAGCGATGAAATTTTTTGCGGTTACGATATATTTAAGCGTAGTTATAAATTAGAACAACAATGGTGGTTAAATTTTATTCCACGCATACTACGGGTTTCAGGTGCGGCAGCTTTAACATCGTTTAATAAAAATATCGCAATACAAAAGCTGGCCCAAATAATTTCTAAACCGCAGGTTAGTTTTAATTATGCATATCCTTTATCACGTCAGGTATTACTGGATAAACAAGTTAAGCAGCTTTTGCAAAGAAACGATTTGCCCATGAATGCAGTTTACCGTTTTTTGCGATTGCTTGAGTTTGATGATAAAAACCATCGCCTTAGTAAATACTCTGTTGCCGAAATTTCTACGTATATGCAGAATGTTTTATTGCGCGATACTGACCAAATGAGTATGGCATCTGCACTTGAGGTGCGTGTGCCATTTTTAGATTATAAATTAGTAGAGTATGTTATAGGTATATCAGATAAACATAAATATCCCCACACACCTAAGAAACTATTGACAGATTCTTTAGAAGATTTATTACCTGTCGAAATAATAAACCGCAAAAAAATGGGTTTTGTTTTGCCTTGGCAGTTATGGATGAAAAACGAATTAAAACAGTTTTGTGAAGAAAACCTTGCCCAGTTAGAAAATATTGGTTTTAATCAACACGCTGTAAATGTTATTTGGCAGGCCTTTTTGAAAGGCGACCCTCAAATTACCTGGAGCCGTATTTGGCCTTTGGTTACTTTAGGTAACTGGCAAAAAAATATACAATAATCATCCACCTTTATCCTGCTGTCGTCTAAAACTGGAGTTATTTTAACTAATAGAGTTTGTTTTTTTATGTTTAAAAATATAGGTTTGGAACTCTGAAAACTAAAACAAACCACTCATGATTAAAAAACTATTTTTAGTACTTGTTTTTTTTGTAACAAGTATTTTTGTAAGAGCGCAAATACAGCCTATTGAATATCCAACCAATACTTTAAGCGAAGAAAAAATACAAAATATATTAGAGAATTTACGAAAGCACGGAACTAAAGATGACGAGCTTCAAAAAACCGATGCATTTTTACACGTTCGTTTAAAACAACAAAATGATGCTATGGTCAATGGCACATGGGTAGAAAAAACTATTTTACCACCGCCAAGTGTGCAATCTTCTCCTTGTAACAATCCAGGTTTTGAAACAGGAAATACTACGGGGTGGACATTTACACAAGGAAGTGCAAGTGGAGCTACATTGCCATGCCCAACCTGTTTTACAGGTGGTGCAGGAGGAGTTTATCAGGTAACTACGGTTGGTACGGCAGCAACAATTAACTCAAATTCAGGTAATAATACATCGGGTAACACAAGTGGTACATGCCAGTGTAGTAATACCAATACAAATGATTGTACTCCCCAACCTTATAATGCAGCTGGTACTGATAGGTTTGGAGGGTTTTCTGTTGTTGCGCCGGCGCCATTGGGAGGTACACATTCTTTAATGATTAATAATTCTAATTGTGGTTATTTAATGCAAAGGGCATCATTTTCGTTTGTTGTTAGCAATGCTAATGCTTCATTTACTTTTCAATATGCGGCAGTTCTTCAGGATGGTGGGCATACAGCAACAGAGTCGCCGTATTTTAATGTATATGCTACAGATTTAAATACAAATGCAGTAGTTCCATGTTCTCAATATTCAACTACAGCTACATCCGGTAACTTATCGGGTTGGACAGTTTCATCTACTGATGCTTCGGTTTACTATAAACCATGGCAAACTGTTACATTAAATTTTTCAGGTGCATTAACTCATACAGTTGTAATGAATTTTGAGGTGAGCGATTGCAATGCAGGTGGCCACTTTGGGTATGCATATATAGATGCCAGTTGCAATCCATTACAAATTACTAAAGATGTTCCTCTTTGCCCGGGTAAGGCTGCTGTATTATCTGGTCCACCGGGCATGGCCTCTTATTCATGGAACCCAACATCGGCCACAACGCAAAGTATAACAACAAGTACAATAGGTACATATACACTCACAACTACATCGGCCAATGGATGTCCTTCTCCTGCATTATATTACACCCTTACACAAGACCCTAACCCCGTGCCGAGTTTTACGTATAGTAACCCACCTTGTTCGGGTGCACTTTCATTTACTGATCAGTCAACTATTGCTGCACCTGATACTATAACGCATTGGGTATGGAATTTTGGTGATGGAACCCCATCTGTAAATGCAACTTCAGATGCTGCACAAAACCATGGTTATACTACACCCGGGGCATATACGGTTACGCTAACAGATACTACTAATGCGCATTGTGTGTCAAGTTACAGTTTTGTTGTTAATGCAGGAGGTGGAGGACCTGTACCATCATTTAGTTCTAATTCGCCTTCCAGTGCACCTCAGTGTTTAGTAGGTAATAACGTTGTATTTACAAACTCCTCCACTACAACAGGTAGTGTAACTATAACTGGATACAACTGGGATTTTGGCGATGGCAGCACGGGAACCTCTACAACGGCGTCTCCTAATACATCGCATAGTTATACTGCAAGCGGAACTTATGTAGTAACACTAACTGTTAATGTTACCGGATGCGCATCAACAACTACCCAAACAGTTGTTATAAGTCCCATGCCAACAGCCACTATTAGTGCACCGCCTGTTTGTTTAGGTAATGCTACTGTATTTACAAGTACTGTTACTAACGGAAGTACTTACATGTGGGATTATGGAGATGGTGGGGCTCCTGTTGCGGGTACAGCTACCCCTTCACATACATATACTGCTGCAAATACGTATGTAGTTACTGTAACAGTTACATCAGCAGCGCCTGCAAGTTGTACCGGAACCGCTTCAACAAGTGTTGTAGTTAGCCCGGTTCCTACAGCAGCGTTTACTGTGGCACCAGTTTGTATGGGTACTCCTTCTGTTTTTGATGCCACAGCCTCTACACCATCGGCTGGAACCTATAACTGGAGTTTTGGTGGTGCCGCGCCTAATACGGACGTAATTACAGGCGTGCAAACAGATAATCATACATATACTTCAGCGGGCACATTCCCTGTTACATTGCTTCTTACAGTTGGTTCTTGTTCTGCCACGGCAACCGGTAATGCGATTGTAAACCCTAACGCTACGGCGGCTATAAGCACTTCATCGGTTTGTTTAGGCGCAGCAACTGTGTTTACTAGTACTATAACG
>DATFTU010000556.1:0-2321 GCA_035261565.1 Bacteroidia bacterium | reverse complement strand
TTAATAATAAGTATTGGGCCAATGCACTTAAAAAGAAAAATATTGTTGCTAATACTTTAATGACAGGATATTTTTCGATTAGTAATAAATCTGACTTTGATTATTATTTTGAAGAATTAAAGGAGCCATTTAAAAATACTTTTTGGTATAAATTGTTTTTTGTTTTTAATATACATAATGATTATTTAAACTATAAATTATTCGATTTTGTGGTTAAAAAGTATGATATATTTAATATACCTTTTTCAGGTGGTATATTATCTAATACACCTCTTAAAAAACAGGAAGCACAAATACTACATGCTTTGGGGGCCAAAGTTGTGACATTAGCGTATGGTTACGATTATTTTCAATATTCAAGAGTATTAGATCCATCATATCGTCATGCTATTATGGCTAACTATCCTGAAATGGGGCGAAAAGAATATCAAGTCAATGATAATTATAAATACTGGGCAGAACATTCAGACTTTTTAATGGGCTCTATGGCTACTGATGGTTTAGGGCGTTGGGATATGATACCGGTGAATTTTGTAACTATTGATACTGGGCTTTGGGAAATAAGTCGAAAAAAATCAAAAGCAAATGGAGTTGATGGGGTAGTAAAAATATCGCATTCACCAAATCACCGATATGTAAAGGGGACTGAGTTTATTATTGATGCAGTAAAAAAATTAAAAACAGAAGGTATTTTAGTAGAACTTGTGTTAATTGAAAAAAAGACAAATAATGAGGTTAGAGAGATTTTACAGTTTGAAGTTGATATACATATAGAACAACTTATTTATACTGGATATGCGCTAAGTGCTATTGAAGGAATGGCGTGTGGGTTACCAGTAATTACTAACGAAGAAAATGAACTTTTAACAAGGATTTTAAGGCGCTATTCTTTTTTAGATGAATGTCCGGTTATTTCTGCTACTCCAGAAAATATAATAGAAATTTTAAGGTGTCTTATAAAAAATCCGCATCTACGAGATGAATTGGGGATGGCAGGTAGAAAGTACGTTGAAAAATACCACTCTGAAAAAACTGCACAAGTAGTTTTTTCAAAAATTATTGATAAAATATGGCTTGAAAAAGAATGCGATTTAATGAGTTTCTTTCATCCACTAAACCCAGAATCATATAATAATCAAAGTCCAAAAATTGTGCACCCTCTATTTGAAAATAAAATACCTGCTCATTATTATAATTAAAATGAATTAATGAAAACAATAGTAGTTTCTGGTTGTAATGGATTAGTAGGGTATGAACTTTCAAAGGTGTTATCTGAAAATAGGGATTATGATGTATACGGAATTTCGAGAACTAAACCATTAATTGATAGCTCCAATTTTCATCATATATATGCTGATTTTACTGAAGGGAATTTTGAAAACCTGCTTCCTAAAAAAATTGATTTTGTTGTACACTTGGCTCAATCAGAATTTTTTAGAGATTTCCCTGATAAAGCACAAAACATTTTTGATGTAAATGTTAGTAGCACCTTAAAATTGCTTGAATATTGTAGAAAGGCAGAAGGAACTAATTTTATTTATGCTTCATCTGGTGGTATATATGGAACCAGCGAAAAAGGCTTTGATGAAGAAGACCATGTGGCGCCGCATGGAGAGTTGGGCTTTTATTTAAGTACTAAATTATGCTCTGAAATTTTGGTTGAGAATTATTCTCAGTTTTTTAATATTATTATTTCCCGTTTATTTTTTGTGTATGGCAAACGCCAAAGAAAATCTATGCTCATACCACGTTTAGTGGAAAATATAAAAAGCGGGGTTACTATTCATTTGCAAGGTACAGACGGAATTATGATAAACCCAATACATGTACAAGATGCTGTAAAGGGCTTAGAGAAATGTTTAGACTTGAATGAAAACCATAAAATAAATATTGGGGGTAATCAATTAATGAGTTTAAGAGAGATTTGTACCATTATCGGAAATAAAGTTGGCAAATCTCCCATATTTGAGTGTGCTAAAAACGTTAAGCCTAAAAACTTATTCAGTAACATAAATCGTATGAAAGATTTGTTAATTGAACCAAGTGTACAGTTTGAAACCGGAGTAATGGAAATTATACATGCAGATAATTAAAGAGTTCACATACAAAGGCTACACAAACTTGTTAGAGACAGCCATTAATGCTGGGTATGATTTTGTAAACTTTAATAATGCAAAATCCTCTACATCAAAAAAAACGTGTGTTTTAAGGCATGATATAGATGCCAGTTTATATGCAGCTTGCGAAATGGCTTTTATAGAATCTAGGCTGGGCATAAAGGCTACATATTTTATAATGCTTAGGTCGCCTATTTATAATTT
>DATFTU010000555.1:0-2563 GCA_035261565.1 Bacteroidia bacterium | reverse complement strand
ACCATAACAATCAGGAAAACGAATTTGCGGCGCCGATGATACCACTACTATTTTTTTAGGCTCAAGCCTGTCCAGTATTTTTAAAATACTTTGTTTTAAAGTTGTTCCTCTTACAATAGAGTCATCCATTACCACCAGCGTATCAACCCCTTTACGAATAATGCCATACGTAATATCATACACCAAACTCACTAAATCATCGCGGTGTGCATCATCCGTAATAAAAGTACGTTGCTTGGCATCTTTTAAAACAATTTTTTCTATACGGGGGTGTACATCCAGCAGGTCATTAATTTCTTTAGCCGACAAATTTTTATCGGCGGCAATTTTTTTTGTTTTCTCCCTGTTCAAATGGTCGCGCATACCATCCACCAAACCGCCAAAAGCAACTTCGGCCGTGTTAGGTATATAACTAAAAACGGTATTTACCAAATCTCCGTCAATAGCTTTTAAAACAGGCTCAACCATATTGGTACCCAGGCTATGGCGTTCTGCATATATACCGGCATCATTGCCGCGTGAAAAATAAATACGCTCAAACGAGCAAGCCAGTTTTTTTTGCGGCTCATTTATTTGCTCCTCGCTTACCGTTCCATCCTTTTTAATAATAACCGCGTACCCGGGTTTAACTTCTTTTACATCCTCCATCTTAATATCAAACACGGTTTGAATAATGGGGCGTTCCGAACAAACTACAGCAATCTCATCATCGTGGTAATAAAACGCCGGACGAATTCCATTTGGGTCGCGCAACACAAAAGCATCTCCGTGCCCAATTAAACCGCCCATAACATATCCGCCATCCCAGCGTTTGCTGGCCTCGGTAAGTATGGCGGCAACATCTAAATTTTTTGCAATAAGGTTCGATATTTCAGCATTGGTATGGCCTTGTGCTTTGTAAATACGAAACAGCTTATCGTTTTCCACTTCTAAAAAATGGCCTATTTTTTCCATCACCGTAACCGTATCCGCTTTTTCGCGCGGGTGTTGGCCCAGTTCAACCAAATGCTCAAAAAGCTCATCAACATTGGTTAAATTAAAATTACCGGCAACCACCAGGTTACGTGTTTTCCAATTATTCTGGCGTAAAAACGGGTGGCAGCTTTCTATATTATTTTTCCCAAAAGTGCCATAGCGCAAATGCCCTATTAATAATTCGCCTAAAAACGGAAGGTTTTTTTTCTGCCAGTCAACCTCGTTATACTCATTAGGCGATTGTTTTTTTGCAGCATTAAAATTATCGTGTATTTGTGTAAAAATATCTAACGTGGCGCGTGTACGGATAGAGCGTAACCTGTCAATATACTGTGTTCCGGGTTCTGTATCCAGTTTAATAGTGGCAACGCCCGCACCATCCTGCCCACGGTTTATCATTTTTTCCATTACCAAATACAGCTTATGCAGGCCAAAACGAGCCGAGCCATATTTTTTGCGGTAGTAAGGTAAAGGTTTTAAAAGGCGTATGAGTACAATGCCGCACTCATGGTTAATCTTATCACTCATGGTGTTGCAAAGTTAGCGTTTTTAAACAAGATTTTCTTTCTCTAAATTTAATCTTGTTCTAACATTTTTTAAGGTTTTTAGGTTAAAAATTTACTACTTTTACCCTTTACCATATGCGTTTTGTAAAGCACCAAATACTCCTGATTACTATTTTATTTCCTGCGTTTTTTTACGGACAATTTTATTATGGCTCGCAACAGGAGTTTGGCAAAAGCCGCGTGCAATACCAGCCTTTTTACTGGACGTATTACAATTTTGATAATTATCAGATCTTTTTTTACGAAGGTTGCCGCGATATTGCCCGGTATGTTTCTTTGCGTACTGATTACCATTTAAAAGATTTACAAAAAAGATTAGATTACCAAACCAACACAAAATTTCAAATACTGGTTTATAGTAACCAGGGTGATTTCAGGCAAACTAACTTAGGCCTGTCTACCGATTTGGTAAGCAACACCGGAGGCACTTCAAAGTCAGTGGGCACAAAATTAAGCGTTTACTTTAATGGCAATTTAGCTGAATTAGACCGCCAAATTCGCGCAGGTGTTGCCGAAACATTAGTTAACGAAATACTTTACGGCGGGGGCGTTGTAAAAACCATGTTTAATTCTACTTTTTTAATTGTGCCCGATTGGTTTAAAAAAGGTTTAATAACATACTTATCTGAAGGTTGGGATACCGATGTAGATAACCAGGTTAACGACGGAGTAGTATTTGACCGGTATTATAAAATGGCCCGCTTAAATGATAAAGATGCTATTATTGTTGGACGTGGTTTATGGCAACATATTGCTGAAACCTACGGCGAATCGAGTATTGCCAATATCTTGTATATGACCAAGGTTTCGCGTAATGTAGAAAGCGCTTTTATGTTTGTAGTGGGCAACAACACACAGGGTTTGTTGTACGAGTGGTTAGATGCGCGTTCGCGCAACGCCATGAAAAAAGACAGTACACAAACCTTTCCTTCACAAAACCCAATTATTTTAAAACCAAAAGCAACCAGAGATTATTACCAATTAAAAATTAGCCCCGATGGAAACCAGGTTATTTATGCACG
>DATFTU010000554.1:0-2522 GCA_035261565.1 Bacteroidia bacterium | reverse complement strand
ATAATTTTAACCCTAAAGATAAAGATGCTTTGGGCGTATATAATAATAATGTGCAGTATGAGCGCACCATGGGTATGCTTGATGGCATAAAAATATTTGTAACCATCATAGGTATATTTACCCTAATAGCGGGCATTGTAGGCGTTAGTAATATTATGATGATTATTGTAAAAGAGCGCACCAAAGAAATTGGTATCCGTAAAGCCTTAGGGGCAACACCTTATTCAATTGTTAGCCAGATAATTTTAGAAAGTGTTTTTATAACGGGTACAGCAGGTTATATTGGTTTGGTGTTAGGTGTAGCTTTAATTGAAGGCTTGCGCTCGGTTGGTATTAACAGCGATTTTTTTAAAGACCCTGATATTGATTTTGGCCTGGCCATTTTTGCTACTATATTATTAGTTGTATCGGGTGCTTTGGCAGGTTTAATACCCAGCATTCGTGCCGCGCGTATTGAACCGGTAATTGCTTTACGGGAAGATTAAAACAAAAATGAGTGTTTTAGACAGAGATAACTGGCAGGAAATTTTTGCAACTATTAAAAAAAATAAGTTGCGTACCGCACTAACTATGTTGGGGGTGGCCTGGGGTATTTTTATGCTGGTTATTATGTTGGGTGCGGGTAATGGCTTGCGGCATGGTATTATGGATGGTTTTGGTGGCCTGGCAACCAATAGTTTTTTCTTATGGACACAGCCCACCACAAAACCTTACAAAGGGTTAAAATCGGGCCGTACATTTATTTATGATGATAATGATGTTATAGCCTTAAAAAAATCGCCGAGTATGGATATTGTTTGCCCGCAAAACCAGTTGGGTGGTTTTAAGCAGGGCAATAACGTAGTGCGTGGTTTAAAAACAGGCAGCTTTAGTGTAATGGGGCAGTACCCCGATTTTATTAAAGTTATAAAAAAAGATATTGTTAAGGGGCGTTTTATTAATCAAAAAGATATTGACGACCGTCGCAAAGTTTGTGTCATTGGCCCGCGTGTACAAGAAATTTTATTTAAAAAAGGCGAAGATGTAATGGGGCAATACATTCGTATTAATGGGGTGTATTTTATGGTGGTGGGTTTAACGCGGCCTAACCAGGGTGGGCAGGATGGTGAGGAAGATGCGCAAACTATTTACCTGCCGTTTACCACGTTTCAAAAAGCATTTAACTATGTAAACAAAGTGGGCTGGTTTGCCATTAAGGCTAAAGATAATGTGCCTGCCGAGGTGGCCGAAAAAGAAGCCATAGAGCTTTTAAAAGAACGTCATAAAATTGCTCCCGATGATAAAGTTGCCATAGGGCATTGGAACATGGGCGTTGAGTTTGGTAAACTTAATGGCTTGTTTAATGGTATTGAAATATTAATTTGGGTGGTGGGTATTGGCACACTGTTGGCAGGTGTTATTGGCATAAGCAATATTATGCTTATTGTTGTAAAAGAGCGCACTAAGGAAATTGGAGTGAAACGTGCCCTGGGTGCAACACCGGCTAATGTGGTTTCTCAAATTTTGTTAGAAGCCTTATTTATTACCGCCATTGCAGGCTATTCAGGTTTAACAATGGGTATATATTGTTTAGAAGGTTTAAACCGGGCTATAGGCCACGAACAAGGGGCCATGTTTACAAACCCGACTGTTGATATTGGTATTGCTATGAAAGCCCTAAGTGTTATTATAGTGGGTGGTTTAATTGCCGGGTTTATACCTGCGCGCAGGGCAGTGGCCATTCATCCGGTTGAAGCATTAAGAACAGAATAACAACAACAAATCTATATGATAAAAAAAATAATTAAAATCAGTTTGCTAATTATACTACTTGCCATTTTTGGTTACACCATGTTTTATTTATACCAAAAGTCGCAAAAGCCTCCGGTGGTTTTTCAAACGGTTTCTCCGTTCGATACCGTTATCATTAAAAAAACCGTGGCAACAGGTTCTATCATTCCGCGTAAAGAGGTTAATATGAAATCTCGTGTATCGGGTGTGGTAGAAAAATTTTTTGTAGTGGCCGGGCAGGAAATTAAAGAAGGCGATATAATTGCCCGTATAAAAATTATACCAAACATTGCAAGTTTACAAAGTGCCGAAACCCGTATCAATCAGGCTAAAGTAAGCTTAGATAATGTTACGTTAGAATATGAGCGTAATAAAAAATTGTTAGACCAAGGTGTAATTTCTAAAGCCGATTTTCTTCCGTCAGACTTAAAATATAAAAGCGCTGAGGTTGAATTAAAATCTGCCGAAGAAAATTTACAAATTTTAAAAGAGGGTGTTAGCAAAAGCATGGAAACCGCTTCTAACACCATAGTAAAATCAACTATTAAAGGGATGGTGCTTGATGTGCCTATTAAAGAAGGAAGCTCGGTTATTGAAAGTAACACCTTTAATGAGGGTACAACTATTGCGGTGGTTGCTAACATGGGCGAAATGATTTTTGAAGGTAAGCTTGATGAAAGCGAAGTGGGTAAAGTAAAAGAGGGCATGCCTTTGGTACTAACTGTGGGAGCTATAGATAATGAAACCTTTAA
>DATFTU010000553.1:0-4517 GCA_035261565.1 Bacteroidia bacterium | reverse complement strand
CATCATTGCCGCCGCCTAAATTTTCTATCAATTGCTTACGCACATGATTTAAAATTTCGTTAGGGGCTGATATATTTCGTTCGCTAATAGCTTCGTTTAAAAAACTCATATTAACCAAACACATAAATGCTCCGGGAACACCATGTCCCGTACTATCGCACACAGCCATATAAAAAGCGTTATTTTGTTTGGTCGCCCAATAAAAGTCGCCACTTACAATATCTTTAGGCTTAAATAAAATAAAATGTTCCGGCAAATTACGTTGTAATAGTTTTTCGTGTGCCAAAAAAGCATATTGGATACGTTTAGCATAATTAATACTATCAACCATTTCTTTCTGCTGTTCTTCTATAATTTCTTTTTGGTGCAGAATGGCTTTCTGAAAATTAAGATTGTCTTGTTTAAAGAAAATAAAAAAAACAATGGTTATAAAAAAGAAAATAGAAAAATTTACTATACTGATTACCTCCTGGGCTTTTCTCATTTCATCTGTTAGTATTATCAGGCCGGGCCTGCCTTTCATATAAAAAACCAACACAAAAAAAGATAAGATAGATAATGACAAATATGTTTTTAATACAGCCATTTTATCAAATAACACAATGGCTATAAGGCACATTACTAACTGGAAGAATTGCAAGTTAGACTCCAGCCCATAAAATATAGTACCACAGGTAAAATAAATTACCCCATACGTACATGAGATATAAAAGGCTGCATTGTGATGTTTTTTAGCATGTAAATAAAAATGCAAAAGAAATGTAAAAAGAAACAAGAAGTTTAAAATTTGTATACCCAGTACATCAAAATAAATAGATACCGGAATAAATCCAAGCATGGTAACTATGGTAATAATGGCAATGAGGTTGCTAATCCGTATTTTCCGGTTTAGGTTTTCATCATAATTACCGGAAACGCCAATATTTACTATTTTTTTAAACACTATATTTTAATGCCAATAAGTAAAACATCGTCCACCTGCTCTAAACTTCCTTTCCAATTTTGAAAAGATTCGTTTAAAATATCTTTCTGCTCGGCTAAAGGTTTCTCGTTACAAGTTAACAATAAATCTTCTAATTGCTTGTATTTATATTTTTTGCCTTTAGGTCCGCCAAATTGGTCGGGCAAACCGTCAGTCAGCATATAAATAGTATCTCCTTTTTGTATATCAACCGAGTGCAACGTAAATGGTTCTGTATCCTTAGGCGATTTACCCACCGGCATTTTATCAGCAGAACAAATAACTAATTGCTTATTTCTTACTACATAAAAAGAGTTGTTTGCTGCTGCATATTGCAGTTTTAAATTTTCAAAATCAAAACAAGCCAAAATACAATCCATGCCATCTTTACTCTCCTCACTTCCGGTTGGGTTTAATGATTTTATAATGTCTTTTCGGGCTTCATTTAATACCAAATCAACGCGAGTTATTTTTTTCTCTATCATTACTTCATTAAGGATAGATATATTAAGCAAACTCATAAAAGCGCCGGGAACACCATGCCCCGTGCAATCGGCCGTGGCTAAATAAAATTTATTGTTAGTATGTAAAGCCCAGTAAAAGTCGCCACTCACAATATCTTTTGGCTGGTAATACACAAAATAATCTTTTAGGTGTTGTGATATGTAATTATCTGAAGTAATTACTGCCCGCTGAATGCGTTTAGCGTAATGTATGCTATCTAAAATCTCTTTCTGCTTCTCCTCTACTATTTCTTTTTGATGATGCACTTCTTCTTTCTGTTTTTCAATAAAAATATTTTTACGTTCTAACTCAACATTACTTTTTTGTTTTTGCCTGTATGCTCTATAAGCAAACAAAGCAAACACAAGCACCATTGCCAGCCCTACCGACACAGAATAAATTATATATTGCTGCTGTTTCTTTTCTTCTTTAGCAATTAATTCTTTCTTTTCCTGCTCAGCTTTTGCTATTTGTTCTTTCTTTTCAAACTCATGCTGCACATCTTTCTTAAACGATTCTTTTTGGAGTTCATCGTTTGTTATTCTATCCATATTTACAATAAATTGCCTGAATAAATCTGCCGATTCTTTATACTTACCCTGCTTGTAATATATTTTACTTAAAATATTATAACTATTATATAGCTCCGTATTCACTCCAATTCTCTTATATATCTTTATTGCCCGGGTAATATTTTTCTCTGCCTCATTAACCCTATTTAAATCGCATTGCAAGTTAGCCGTATTGTATAGCGATTGCCCTATGCCCATTTCATCTCCCATTTTTTCACGTATTTCTAACCCTATTTTATAATACCGCAAAGCCTCTTCTGATTTTTTCTGAAGCTCTATTTCTGCCCCTATATTATTATACATGGTGGCTATATTAAGGCTATCGCCCATTTCAGTATATATTTTAAGCGCCTGGTTATACTTTTCTAAAGCTTTCGTGTTTTGTTTAAAACCAGAATAGCAAAGTCCTATATCATTAAGTATAGAGCCTTGCAGCCCTTTATCATTAGTAGTTATAGCTATACCATAAGCCCGGTTATAAACATCTAATGCTTTTTTATCATCATTTTGTAACCGGAATAAAGAGCCAATATTTAATAAAGTTGCCGCCGTTTTTTGTTTGTTTTTTATCTTTTCAGCAATTTCAAGTGCCTGGTAATAATAGGTTAAAGCATTAACCACATCGGTTAATTGCTCAGCGGCAAATCCGCGGTTGTTCAATAAAGATTGCTTGTTTTCTAAAATAAAAAGCGAATCGCATTTTTTATTTTTTATCAACCTGTCAGCAATGGTTAAGCCCTCAACAGCGTATTTTTCAAGTACGTTTACATCACAAATTTCTGTAATTTCGGATAATGCTTTAAGCTTAATGCTATCGTTAATTGTATTAGTTACAATATTCTTTAAAGAGTCCTGTTTAGCTCCTTCCTGGGCAAAACAGCAACAACCCGCTAAAAAGAAAATTAAAAAATATAGGGCAAAGTTTCTAATCACATTAAATTAGTCTTGCTTACGTTTTTGTACCATAGTTAATATCGTAGCAATACCAACCGTATCTCCGGTAGCACCTTCTATACCTAAACCATCTCGTACTGATTGTTCGCTGGCATCGTAAATATCAACCAGCCATTTTACAATACCAACTTTTACTTCGGTACCATTGGCTGCTGCCAAAGGTTTATCATTTTCTATTTTTTCTTTACAGGTAAAACGCACCCCTATAGTCATACCCGGGTAAATGGGTTTAGTAAAACGGCATTCATCTATACCATAGTTTAATAGTACGGGGCCTTTAGGTGGATCGACAAACAAACCTGCTGCACGCGATAGCACAAAATACCCATGTGCTACAGTACGTTTAAAAATTGTTCCGCCTAACGATTCGGGTTGCAAATGCGCATAAAATTTATCGCCGCTTAATTCAGCAAAGTTTATAAGGTCATCTTCTTTTACAGTATGCGTATGTGTAATTAAAGTTTCACTTACTTCTAAATCTTCAAAATATTGGCGGAACGGATGTACATTTTTTATTATTTGTTTAGCGCCTTGCTGGTAGTTATTTAAAACAGCTGTAATAGTTGTTGGCGAACCCTGAATGGCTGTGCGTTGCAAATAATGAAACACGCCGCGTTTACCTCCCATTTCTTCGCCACCACCTGCCCTACCAGGGCCACCATGTACTAACATTGGCATTGGCGAGCCATGGCCTGTACTTTCTTTAGCGCATTCGGCATTCAATACTAAAATACGGCCATGCATACAAGCAGCACCAATAACATACATGCGTGCAATTTTATCATCAGCCGTAATAATAGAACTTACCAACGAACCTTTACCCATTTTAGAAAGTTGTATGGCTTCATCAATATCTTTATAAGGCATTAGCGTACTTACCGGACCAAAAGCTTCAACACTATGGCAATCGGTATTTTTAAACGGGTTTTCGTTTAAGAAAATAATAGGCGGCATAAATGCACCTTTATTTTTATCAGCGCCCTTTACTTCAAATTTTTCAAAATCGCCAATAATTATTTTTTGCGTCTTGCTTAGCAATTCTACTTTTTCTTTTACTTCTAATAATTGCGCTTTGCCTGCTAACGAGCCCATACGTACACCTTCTACATTAGGGTCGCCAATAATATTGGTGGCCAAACGTTTTCCTAAGGCAATGTGTACGTCCTCAATCATATTTTCAGGTACAATAATGCGGCGCACAGCAGTACATTTTTGTCCGGCTTTGGTAGTAATTTCTCGGGTAACTTCTTTTATAAAAATATCAAATTCAGGCATAGTTGGTGTAACATCATTGCCCAATACACAGCAGTTAAGCGAATCGGCTTCCATATTAAAATGCACCGACTCCTCCAACAAACGTGGATGTGATTTCAGCATTTTGCCTGTTGATGCCGAGCCGGTAAAAGTAACCACATCCTGATTAATAACATGGTCTAAAATTCCGTTAGCACTACCGCAAATTAATTGCAAAGCGCCTTCAGGTAAAATTTTAGAAGCTATAATTTCTTTTACCACCGCTTCGGTTA
>DATFTU010000552.1:0-7205 GCA_035261565.1 Bacteroidia bacterium | reverse complement strand
GCTTGTTTTGCCGTACCATGCTGGTAGTTTAATTTTGATACCACCATGTAATTTAAAACCAAAGCAACCCTTTCTTTACCCTTTTGTTGCGGGTAACCACGGTGTATGCCGTTTTGGTTAGAAATAATAAGCGAGCCTTTTTTGCCCAACGCAATAATTTCGTTACGCTTGTTGTACTTTGGCATATCAAAGCTTCGGTACTTTTTCAAAAATAAATTTCTAACCAAATTAAAATACACCTGAGGAGAAAAACGCTGTGTACCCTTAATAAAAGCATACGGGCCATACTCAATGTTGGTTACATCGGTTAAATAAATAAAAGCCTTATAAATAACCGGCTGGCAATTATCCACATGAAACATGCGCGTGCCCTCAACCCCACGGTTTACATAAGCATGTATGCTGGTAAAAAATATATCGCACGAATAAGTACCCCGCACAATATCTTCTATTTTTTTATAATCTAATTTTATGTCAATGGTTCTATCCACATCATACATATCAATCATCCCTTTATCAGGGCCATTTGCGGTATTATCGCTTCTGTAGCTAATAAACGTACCATTATCAAGCTTGGTGGTTTGCGGGTATTTGTTCGATAAATCAATAAGCTGTTTATATAATTTAGTGCACTCCTCTTCGGCTAAAAAGTTATCTATTTTGGTATAACCTGTTTCAACAAGCTCTTTTGTATTTTGATTTTTTTTTGCAGCCGGGTTAAAATAATGTTTCAGGTTAATAATATCCTGAATAAAAAGAGAAGGAATGTTACTAAGCGTATCTTTTAGTTTTGACATGTTTTTTATAAATTAATGCTTAATTTAAAACACAAATATAGCTTTATCTGCCGATTTTTAGGGATACCACTTTTGTGTGATAATTAAACCTGAAAATAAAATTGCCTTTGTATATTTGCGCCCAACATGGGTGTTTTCAACAGATAAGTTATGTTTTTTAATTCGATTGAGTTTGCCATATTTTTGCCCATAGTTTTTACCTTATACTGGCTTTTTGCCAAAAACAATTTAAAAATTCAAAATCTGATTTTACTGGTATCAAGTTATGTGTTTTACGGCTGGTGGGATTACAGGTTTCTTTTTCTGTTAGTCTTTTCTACTTTTTTAGATTTCTTTACCGGGCTTAAAATTTATGATTCACAAACTAAAAGCACAAAAAAAACCTGGCTGATAATTAGCGTCGTTATTAATTTGGGCTTTTTATGTTTTTTTAAATATTACAATTTTTTTATCGATTCGTTTATACCTGTTTTACAAGCCATGGGCTTTAAACCCCATATCTGGACATTGAACCTTATACTGCCCGTAGGTATTTCTTTTTACACGTTTCACGGTTTATCGTATGTGTTTGACATTTATAATGACAAGTACACCCCAACCAAAAATTTTATCGATTATTCTGTTTTTGTCAGCTTTTTTCCGTTACTGGTTGCAGGCCCAATTGAACGCGCCACTCACTTATTGCCTCAGGTGCAAAAACTAAGGCGGTTTAATTATGCATATGCTGCAGAAGGCCTGAGACAAATTTTATGGGGCCTGGTAAAAAAAGTGGTTATTGCCGATAACTGTGCCGAATATGCCAATGTTATATTTAATAACTCATCGCATTATAATGGAAGCACCTTATTAATTGGGGCTTTATTATTTACCTTTCAAATTTATGGCGATTTTTCAGGCTACTCGGATATTGCCTTAGGAACAGCCAAACTTTTTGGATTCGACCTTTTAATGAATTTTAATTTTCCTTATTTCTCAAGAGATATTGCTGAGTTTTGGAGGCGCTGGCATATATCGCTTTCATCGTGGTTTAGAGATTACTTATACATACCCTTAGGCGGCAGCAAAGGCGGCACCTGGAAAAGAATACGAAATACCTTTATTATTTTTATTGTAAGCGGTTTTTGGCATGGTGCCAACTGGACTTTTATTATTTGGGGCGCGCTAAATGCCGTATATTTTTTGCCACTATTAATACAAAACAAAAACAGGCATCATATAGAAATAGTGGCTAAAGGTAAAATACTACCATCTGTTAAAGATGTTTTTAATATGGGTATAACTTTTTTGCTGGTTGTTTTTGGTTGGATTTTTTTTAGAGCCAACGATTTATTACATGCCTTAAATTACATTTCAACTTTGTTTAGCGCATCCATTTTTTCTATGCCTGAGGTTTTTCCACGATATGTTTTCTTTTACATTGGACTGTTTATGGTTATTGAATGGTGGGGGCGCGAAGGCTTTAACCCGCTTAATAAATTTGCCGGTATGCCGGTATCTTTTAAATGGGCTTTTTATTACTCGCTTATTATACTTGTATTATATTTTTCGGATAAAGACCAACAATTTATTTATTTTCAATTTTAGAAGAAATGAAAAAGTTCATTATCCGCATAATTTTATTTTTAACAGGCTTTCTGCTTATTTTTATTAGCGTAGCTAAGTTTGATAATGTGGGCCGTTGCCAAAATAAAAACGATAACGTAAAAAAACTTTTATGTTTCCACAATTTCGATTCGTTAGATATTTTGTTTTTAGGCAACTCCTATTGTTACAGCGGCATAAACCCTGTTTATTTTGATAGCACGGGTTTAAAAACATTTAACCTGGGAGTATCAACCTGCGGTATAAATTATTATACGGTACTTGTAAACGACTATATAAAATCAGTACAAAAAAAACCTAAATCGGTATTTATACTGGTAAGCCCCATGACTTTATCTGAAAAAGCAGACGATGCTTTAAACAACCCTATTTATCGTTACTTAAATTATCCAGTATCGGTTGAAGAATATATGCTTTTGTACGACCCTGCTTTACTTAAAAATTATCCTAAAATAATGGCACGCAGTTTTTCAAGAACGTTTGTAAACCTGTATGATTATTTTATCACAAAGCAAAACTATTGTAATGAAGCAGAAAATAAAATGGTTGCTACAAAGGGTTATATATTATCAACTAATAAAACATCGTTACAAAGCGAGCTTAACACCAATCATTTTTTTGTACCCTTTAATAAAAGCGTGTTTGATACCACAAAAACTACTCGTTTTTTAAACTTAGCCTATGTGTTAGAGAAACAAGGTATTAAAGTGGTGTTTTATGAATTGCCGTCCAATAGGCTTTACTCATTTTTTAATTCGGCTTATTTACAAAACTATAAGGCCTTTGTTGCAAAACTAAAACAAAAGCACGATTTTATTTTTGTTGATTTAAAATTAACCGACAGCTATTACCGCGACCAGGATCACCTTAACGCCGATGGTGCAATACTTGCCAGTAAACAAATTATTGCGCAAATAAAAAACAACCGGCAGTTAGCTAAATTGTATTTTGGCAATTAGTTTCTAAAAAAATCAAACTCGCTTAAATCAGGTTTATAATCAACCTTTCTGTTTTTTTCTACATTATAAAGTAAGTTGCCTAAATCTTTTAAAAAAGGCATGCCCAGTTTATCGTATTCATATTTTCCGGTACCAATTATATCGCGTTCGTTAACATACATGGTTACCGATAACATAAATTCCACCTGGTTTTTTACATCACATACATAAGCGCAATCGCTTAAAAAACCATAAGCCCTGCCCACAATATTAAAAATACGCACGCTATCGCTTGGTACTGTTGGCACAGAACTGCCGTAGTAAATAAATTTTTTAAACGAATCGTAATACTCTTTGGTGTTATAAGCCGGGTATAAACTTTCGCGCGGAAACATGCCCAGGTATTTCATTAAAAATTGCCAGTCGTCACTACTTAAATCAAGCTTGTTTTTTGCATCGGCATAATTATTAAAAGTTAAGCGCCTTAAAATTTCGTGGCAGTTTGGCAGGCTCATAAAATTATGCGTACTAAAATCTTTGGGAGTATATACTCGCCTGCCAAGCTCGTTGGTATGAGCTTTACCTGCTTTGGCATACGCTAAAGGGTGTGGTTTGTTATAGGTATAATAGGTTAAACTTTGCTTGTATAAAGTATCTGCCTTATCGTCTAAAAAATAAACCGGCGATGTAATTTTTGCTGTATCGGCCTTGCAGGCACCATCCAAGCGGTTAACAATACGGATATTGGGGAAACCCCATTTTTCAAACGTTTGGTGTATATAATCACAACCCAAAAACTCATACGTGCGGGCAAAGGCATAATTATCGCTCACCAAAAACATTTTTTTAATATAGTGCGCAATGCTGGGGTAACGGTTTTCGGCTGTGGTATCTTTAAATACTTTTTTCTGGCAAACAAAAACACTGTCGGTAATCATGGTGGTATTTTTAGTAATGCTATACTGCTTTAAGCTGTTTACTTTTTCTAAAGCCATAATTGATACAGGCAGTTTTACCAAACTGGCCGGGTAAAAAAACTTTGTAGTATCAATGTTCCAATAGTAGTTTTTAAAACTTGGTTTGTTATCCTTATTGCGTGTAATGCGCGTGTATATAATTTGCAGTTTGTATTTTTTAGGGTTGCTTAAAAGTTTTGTATGGGCAGGCAAACCAGCCTGCAGCAAACTGTCTAAATAAGGCGATTTTTTTTGCGAAAACCCACTAAAAGACAAAAAAATTAAGAAAACACTTACTATTTTACTTACCTGCGGCATACTGCTTTAAAACTACTATTTTTTAAGAGAGGTTGAACTTGTTTTATATTTAACATATTATTTATAAGCCAATTACAAAAAAACCATAAATTTACTTAACAAATACAACCCACTTTCTAATGCATAGAAAGCGCTATATATTTTTTGTGCTTTTTGCGTGTATGGTATTATTTACTTTTGCCGCAAAAGATGTGCCCGCTTATGTTA
Organism: Bacteroidia bacterium; assembly: GCA_035261565.1. Lineage (GTDB taxonomy): Bacteria > Bacteroidota > Bacteroidia > B-17B0 > Aurantibacillaceae > PALSA-968. The sequence continues at coordinate 2,387 of DATFTU010000552.1, read as the reverse complement.
ATTATATTAAAAATAATGGGCAGTGGGATAGCCATGTTTTGTATCAGGCCGATTTTAAAGGCGGGCGTTTGTTTTTAGAAAAAAACGCGTTTACATATCTTTTTTATCCGCAGGATGGGCTTACCAGGTTACACCCGCATAGCCAAACAAACCAGGCTACAGCAAAAGGCAAAGGTGATATAACATTAAACTTTCATGCGGTGCGTATGGAGTTTATAGGCGGCTTACCCAATGCAACCACCAATCAATTAAATATAAAACCGTTTTATCACAATTATTATCAGGGCAAAGATTCAAAAAAGTGGGCCAGCCATGTGCCCATTAGCGATGGAGTTTTTTATACTGACTTATACAGTGGCATTTCGTTAAAAGCGTTTAGCGATAACAATAATTTCAGGTACGATTTTATTATAAGCCCAACATCAAACGCCAGTTTAATACAAATGAAATTTACCGGGCAAACCAAACTGGCTGTGCAAAATGGTAAATTAATAATTGGCACCAGCCTGGGCGATATTAGCCAGGAAACGCCTTATGCGTATCAGGAAATTGATGGTAAAGAAATTAAAGTTGATTGCAAATATGTAGTGCGCGGTAATATAGTGAGTATTGAGGTGGCCGAAAATTATAACCACAACCACCCCTTAATAATTGACCCAACACTTGTTTTTGCAACCTTTACAGGCTCACTTGCTGATAACTGGGGCATGAGTGCCAGCTACGACAATCAGGGTAATGGTTATACGGCCGGTATTTGTTTTGGCACAGGTTACCCAACTATTACCGGCGCATTTCAGCAAACGTTTGTAGGGGGGCAACCAACTACTATTAATGTCAATGGTTTTTCTTTTGTTTTGGGTGGTTTTGATATTGTAACTTCTAAATTTAGCTCAACAGGTTCATCTTTACTTTTTTCTACCTACTTAGGTGGAACTAATAATGAACAACCGGCAAGTATTATTGTAGATAATAGCAACAACTTGTTGATTTTGGGCCGGTCCAGTTCTACTGATTTTCCGGTAACAGCAGGCGCTTATGATGTTAGCCAAAATGGTGGGTCTGATATTATTATTGCCAAATTTAATGCAACAGGTACAGCTTTACTGGCATCCACCTTTATTGGAGGAAGCGGAGACGATGGTGTAAATTTTTCAGGAATTGAGCAACCTTTGGGTTCTACAAAATTTAATTACGCCGACGACGGCAGAGGTGATATCATATTGGATAACAGTAACAATGTTTATATAGCATCATGTACCCAATCAACCAACTTTCCGGTTACGGCGGGTTGCGCTCAATCTGCCAACAGCGGCATGCAGGATGGTTGTGTGTTTAAATTAAACGCAACACTTTCATCGCTTATATGGAGCACTTATTTGGGTGGAAGCGCTAATGATGCTGCTTATAATTTAGCAATTGATAATAGCGGAAGCGCTTTTATTACAGGTGGAACTGAAAGCTCAAATTTTCCAACTACATCAGGTGCTTTGCATACAAGCTATATGGGTAATATAGATGGTTTTTTAACCCATTTATCTTCAGCAGGAAGCACTTTTTTACAATCAACTTATATTGGTACCGCGGGTTACGACCAATCGTATTTTGTACAGTTAGATAACGTTAACAATATTTACATATATGGGCAAACAAGTGGAAATTACCCAATAAGCAGCAGTGTTTACTCAAACCCAAACAGCGGGCAATTTATACATGAGTTTAGCCCTAATTTAGCAGGCACTATTTTTTCTACCGAGTTTGGTACCGGGCAGGGAGCACCTGATATAGTACCCTCGGCATTTTTAGTAGATAAATGCAACAATATATATATATCAGGATGGGGTGGCCCGTTATATGGCGATAACAATTCTTTTAGTACAACATTCGGACTGCCTGTAACATCAAATGCATATCAATCTACAACTGATGGAAGCGATTTTTATTTTATGGTATTAACCCCCAGCGCAAGTTCGTTGTGGTACGCCACTTATTTTGGCGGAGATAATGGTAGTTTAGAGCATGTTGATGGAGGCACAAGCCGGTTTGATAAATCGGGTGTTATTTATCAGGCCATTTGTGAAGGTTGCGGCGGAAACGAAGACATGCCTACAACACCGGGTGCATGGTCAAGCGTTAATAATTCTTCAAATTGTAATAATGCCTTAGTAAAATTTAATTTTAATTTATTGCAAACGGTGGCTAACCTATCAATAGCGCCATCAACAGCGGCAGGGTGCGCACCCTTTAATGTGATATTTACAAACCAAAGCCAAAACGCCACTCATTTCAACTGGTTTTTTGGCGATGGAGATACATCAACAAGTGTAAACGCAACACATACCTATACAGTAGCAGGCACGTATACAGTAACCTTAGCTGCTAAAGATACA
>DATFTU010000551.1:0-6140 GCA_035261565.1 Bacteroidia bacterium | reverse complement strand
TGTTCGGCATCGTTTACATCGCTTATAAAATCGGCAATGCCATCAATAACCATTAAATGTATGCCATTAAAGCGTTGCAAAGCCCCCTGGCAAATGTTGGAGGTTACTTCGGTATATTGGGTAAACTCTAACTGGCGTATGTTATACGATAAAAGATAATCGCAATCATCCATATTAGCACGCCTTAAAACCGACAGTAAATTGTTTTGGTGCTTGTGCCTTGCCTGTTCGGTATCAATGTGTATAACGGCTTTTTTGTGCACATTGGGTTGCACGTTTACAAGCTCAAGCCCATCTATTACCCCATCTGTACTAATGGCACCTGCTATTAATATACTTGTAAAAGCACTTTTACCGCTTTTGCTGGCGCCGCTAATGGTGGTTAGGTTACCCTCGGTGCTTATAATTTCGTTATTGATGGTTATAACGGGCACAGGCTTATCAATTTGTGTGCGCTTGGTTATACGGTAAACCTCATACGCATCAAGCATATTAGGGTTACGAAGTTTGTTAAGATGGCGCATGGCATCTTCTTGTATATCCTTTAAAGTTATTTTTGGGTTTAATGGGGGTATGTCTTTTATGCTTTTATATTTTTTTTATAAAAGTACAAAATGTATGTACTATTCCACACTTTGAAATAAACTATTACTTGGGCAGGCATTTTATATAAAACTGCCGCCTAAAAAAAGTGGGGTGGTGTAAAGGGTATAAGGAAATTATACCACCCACCTTTTTTTATTAAAGCAAAACAAAAAAGGAGGCCCACTTACCTCCTTCTCTGCTTTGGGTTAAACTATAAACTATTGTTTAATAACTTTTATAGGTTGTAGTGTAGTATTATTGGCAGTTACCATTACTAAGTAAACACCTGCCTGTAAATTAGCTTGTTGCAGTGTAAGGTTACTGCCTTCGCTTATTTCGGTGCTGGTAATTTGGTTGCCCAGCAAATCGCATAAAACAGCTTTTGCTTTTTGTGCTACAAAGGGCAATTGTACCGTAAGCTGGTTTTGCATAGGGTTTGGGTAAACTGTTACCGAAGCATTATCGGTATAATTTTTAACGCCTGTGGTTACCTGGTTGCAGGTTCCTCCTTCAGCCAGCCAAATCATCATATTCATTAACCAGGGGCGGTGGTTACCATTGGCATCGCTGGTATAACCATTGTATAAACTGGCTGATGGGTTGCCTGTACCATCATCTGGCGGAGAGCTATCGCCAATGGCTGCAACCTTACCACAACCATAACGGGCCGTTACACTGGTTACAGCAGTATCGGTTTGGCCTTTGCCGTTTTTCCAGGTGTGGCCCTTGGCCGATGCATTTTGCGCCGGTGTAATAGTCATGCAGGTGCCGTTGCTCCATTTTACTTCGGTAACGTTTCCGTATTGGCCATGCGTAATTGAGTCGTATGTAGAACTGGCTACATTAGATGTATAACTGTTATCCGAAAAATTTTGCAATTCAAATTTAAACCCGAAAGCATTATTTTGCACACTGTTATTGGTAATAAAATCGTTCCAAATAGCCGGAGAGTCGTACCCATCATTATTTCTGTCGCTGCCTGTATGGTCTGATATCATAAATAAACTTCCGCCATTTTTTATAAAATTCATCATGGCTGTTTTTTCGGCTGTAGTAAAAATGGTGTTAGGCTCATCAACCACAAATACATTATACTTACTTAAATCTTGCAAATTAGTAGAGCTTCCGTAAGTAATGTGCCCGTTATATGGCAGGGTTTCAACCCAGTAGTTTTTATTTACACAGTCTATTGCCCAGTTAGATAGGGCACCCTCCCAATAGGTTTCGGCGGTTGATGAGGTTACGGCTGTTTGTGTAGGCGTTGGGTATTGCGCCGGGTTTGATTCGTTGCCCGAAGTTGATACGCTCGAACTGCCCCAATTTAAATTATGTGTATCGGCATCAATACACCAGTCGCCATTGCCCGACGTTTCAGCATGTGTGCAATCAAACAAAATCTTTTTTTGTCCGGCTGTTTGGGCTACTAAGGTTGCACTAACTAATAGTGCGGCTGTGGTTGTAAAGATGCTTTTTTTCATAGTTATTTTATTAGTTTACGTGTGTATTGCTTACCACCCCAACTAACCTGCACAAAATAAACGCCATTGCTTAAATCGCTTAAGTCAAGGTTTATATCCTGGGTTTGGTAAGTGTCTTTTTTAAGTATCAGTTGGCCTAACTGATTGATAATTTTTACCGAAACGTTTTCTCCGGCATTTTCTAAATGTATGGTAATGTTGCTTGTAAACGGGTTAGGATACACCTGTAAATCATTTTCGTTTACATTATTGGTATTAATGCCGGTTGTTAAACATGGGTTAGCCGTAGTAGTTAACGAGTGTGTGCTTATGGCTTTAAAATCGCCGGCAAAAGCCTGCATGTACATATTGGCAATGGTATCATTATGCACTATAACCGTGTTTTCATCATTTTTGGTATCGGCTCCGCTGGTCCAGTTATGCGAGCCTGTTAATATGCGTGGGTCATCGCATGATGCCGATGGGTTAACAATTAAATACTTGTTATGGTATAATGTACTGCTGGCATTATAGCCCACAAAATTGCTGCCTAAACCGTTTGGTAAAGTTGTAGTATAAGGTGTATAACTTCCGCTGCTGTATTTATCCAAAATGGCTGCCGCAAAAGCCCCTGCGTTTTTTCGGTTTACAATATCGGTGGCATTGGTGGTTTCGGTAAACGTAAACATACCGCAATACAAATCAACCGTGGCTGAGTTTATATTGCTTACTATTTGGCTGTTTACACCATCTGATGGGCTAAAGTAAAGCTCAACCTTGGTGCCATCAATATAAAATAAATGGCTGCCCGAGTTTGGTTTGTTAGGCCCGAATTTAGATGTGGCCGATTTAAACGCGCCACCATGCGTGGTATCGCCCCACATAATATTAAACTCATTGGTGTAAGCCTTAGCTAACTGGTGCGATTGAAAAATAATAACATTATTATAATCGCCCTGCTGCATGGTTTTATCCCAATCGGGCGAGCCCGTCCATACAATGGCTTTGGTTGTATCGGCTAAGTTTACATCAATAATAACAAACTTGTTATGGCAAATACCATAAGCTGTTGTAGTGGGGCTTGCCGCAACCGGTATGGCCGAATTTAAAGCAGCAACGCCTGTGTTTTGCGATGCGTAACTACCATCTTGTATATAACGTATTTTAACCCCACGGCTATGGGCATTGTTTATGGCGGTGTATATTGGGTCGCCACTCCAGGTTATATACTCGTACTGACAAATATCAATTGTATTTTTTGCCCTGTTTATATAAGCTGCCAGTGTATCAAAAACCAGGGTTGATTGTATGGCATTTATACCATGCTTGGCAAATGAGTGGTCGGGGGGCTGCGTAAAATAGGTTTTAATACGCTTGGTTTGCGCCTGCCCTGTATGGCTTAAAGCTATTAGTGCTGCTAACGTAAATACCTTTATAAAGGTAATTTTTGGGGTTTGTAGGGTTGTTTTCATACTTTCAAAGTGGTTTTAATACTTTGAAAGTGGTTTCGGGCTATCCTAACCCTATAAGGTGTTCACTTTCAAGTTTTGTTAACTATTTTATAATATTAACATAACAATTTGTTTTAATTCTGTAGCAAAAAGTTAAACACTTAGAAAAAAAGACAAACTTTTAATTTTAACACATTAAGCAATAAAAAAAGCCCCACGAATGCCTTAATTACGCAAGTCTCAATTAAGGTGAAACAGAGGTAAAAAACAAAGGGTCAGAAACAATTCTGACCTTTTTTAATTTGCTTATTACCAGATTGTTATATAAAACTTATTCTTCTTTATTTTTCAATATTGTGATACTGTTTAAGCCAATCCATATGTACCAACCTTTTAAACCCCAACCCCGCAGACGTCATCTTTTTCATTGTAAAGTCTATAAATGTTGGAAAATATTAAAATTTTTGACCTGATTTCCGTTTAAAGTCGACAGAAAAACGGACTGGATAGAAACTGGTTAATTTGACTAAATTTTAGACATAAAAACCTTTTATCTAATGGGTGTGAATTGTACCTTTAAGTAGAATTTTGGGTTATAATAGAGTTTTTATTGTTTTTAAAAACAATGGAATTTATGAATCAATTTCTTCAATTGAAGTTCAAGTTTATTGTAATGCGATTTGTAATCTCTATTAAATCCTAAATCAATTTTGTCATACCCTTCTCGCATTAATTCATCCCCAGTTACAAAACGATGATAAAGCAAATAAGTTTCTTTTAATTCCTCCATTATAGTTTTTGATTCATTTTTAAAAGATATTTCTAACTGTTCACCAAGAGAATTAATTTTAAGACCCAAATTATCAAAATCTATAATTATTGTATCCTTATTTTGCCTTGTTATAGCTCCATTTGAATAACAGGTATTTATTAATTCTTTTGTTTTCGTTAAGTATTTTAATGCTTCCTTGACTTCTTCTGTTAAAAAATTTTTAATTGCTCTTTTATCATCAATGGATTTTTTTACAATAAATGGGATTGAAATAGCAATGCATAATGTTAAAAAGAAATTAATTACTTCATAAAGTCTTAAGTGATTATCAAACTCAATTTTGGGGAAATCAGTAAGAAGAAAGCCAATTGCTAGGCCCAACATGAGCATAATTATACCCACAACTGTGTAGGAACTATAAAAAATAGTTTTAAGCATTTTTATTTTTTGGATTATTAATCTCAAAAATTATTTGCTCTTTTCGAATAGGATTATCGTCAGATTCAAACTTGATATGTTTAATCAATACATTTGCTGTTCTTTCTATGGATAACTTACCAAAAGAACCTGAAACAAAAGATGATGGGAAACCCATAACTCCATCTAATATTATTCTTAAAATATAATTTTCTTTAATTGCCTTATCTAATCGAGGGACTAAAATTTTTAAAAATGCTTCCGCTGAAACATCGCTACCGTCGCTAACATATCTTGCTCCCGGTGTAGATGAAAAATCTTTAGCTATTATCAATGTGTCTTTAATTTCCATTTAATTTATTATTTTGTAGTTCCCAATATAAAAATGTGCCATTCATATTGCTATTTAATTGCCACCTCTCATCTGTTTTAACATTAATTTTAATATCATTTGCAATAATATAAAATCTTTTGAAATAGTCAGATTTAGCATATTCAATAATTTGCACTATTCCTTTACCTCTAATTTCATTATCTTTTTCTTCTCTTGATACAATTTTGCCATTAAGAAAATCGTCAACTAATTTAATATTTGGAAGAGCTGAAATGGTTTTGAAAAATTTTTTAACAAATCCTTTAGCAACTAAGCTTGCAAATATACCTACTCCTAAATCAACAAATGAATATTTAGTTATATTTTCGACGGGGTCATTATAAACATATAACCACCAATTACAATTTCCGTATCTAGTTGGCCCACTCGCGTGGTTATTTGTATTTTGCATACATTCTATTAATGTATTATAAACAGGGTCAGAATCTTTGGATAAGGTTAGGCCGGTATGCTTAATTCCCTTTATTACAGCTTCTGCTGCTACGTCTGGAGATACAATATTGTTAGATTCTTTATGTAATAAGTTTCCCTCTTTATTTTCTTTATTTTTATACTTTCTTTGGGCTCTTACGTGGTTATAAAAACCAGATTCTTCAAATAATTGTTTTAGATTTTCTTTTTTTGGAGAATTACCTCTGAATTTTTCCTTTCCACTTAAAAATGCACTAAACAAAGCAATTGCATCCGAGGTAAGTATGTCTACATTAGATTTATCAAAAGTCACACCTCTTTTTTGTCTAAAATGCTTTTCAGAGGTTTTTAAATACTCTAATACATTATCCGTATTATCTATAAATGAAAAGTTAGTAGGAGCCGGAAGTACAGTAAATGTTCGTTGTGCCTTTTTATCTTCGTAATCGTGAAGTTTCTCATAAAGAGCTAGTTTTCTAATATAAAAATGGACCTTCTTTTTCTTTGTATTCTTCGTTTTTTGATAGCTTGCCCTATTTACTAAATACTTTTTCCACTTATTTTCGGTAATTAGTTTTTTCACTATCAAATATCAGTTATAAAACAAATCTACTAAATATATTTAGGTGTTTTCATAAAACAAGCACATGTAA
>DATFTU010000550.1:0-3321 GCA_035261565.1 Bacteroidia bacterium | reverse complement strand
ATGGAAAAACATTTACCAAACTAATTGATGTGCCCGGCGCAGGCAACAGCACAAGCTACCGCGAGTATGCTGAAACTGATTACCAGCCTTATGGCGGCACATCGTACTATCGCTTAAAACAAACCGATAACAACGGAGCTTATAAGTATTTTAATATAGTACCTGTTACATTTGGTGCCGATGGGCAACCAAATGTAGTTTTATACCCTAACCCGCTTATAGAAAACACCACCGATATAAGCGCTAAAATTACCGGTTACAACGGGCAGGAGGTATTGGTAGTTTTACGCAGTATTGATGGAAAAGAGTTTTTATCAAAAGTATTGGTAAGCAACGATGATGAGCATGTATTTGTGTTAGATAACACCAAAATATTACCTGCTGGCAGTTACATTGTTACGGCGTCATCAGCTAACAACAAGCTATATAATTACAAGCTTATTGTAAAATAATTTTACCGTATTTTAAATACAATAAAAGCGAAGCACATCACTTCGCTTTTTTGTTATCTTTATAAAAACCATGAAAAAACTTTTTACCATACTTTTATTTTTGCTGCAGCTTTTGGTCTTTTCCCAAGCAGATATGCATATAAATAATGTAGAAGCTTTTTTTATGTCCGATAGTTCAGCTACAGTTAATATTTATCCCTTTAAGGATTCAAAACAACATGAAATAGTAACCATAAAAAAAACCGAACCTTATGACTACGTATTGGTTTTAATCAAAAAATCAGAAGGCGGTTGGTTTCAAATAAAAAACATCAGTTATGCCCCTCTGGCGGTAGATAGTACGATAAGTAAATTTAATGGTGCCTGGTTATATGACCCCAAATTATATATAAATCTTGTTGGCAGTGATAGTGTACCTTTGTATACTAAACCAGTTAAAAATGCAACATGTATAAATGTGCCGCAGCAAAAAGTGCAGGTGTTAAAAACACGACAAGGCTGGGCCATGGTTAAATGTACTATAAATGGTAAAACGCAACAGGGCTGGGTTTACCGAAAAAACCAATGCGCTTTCCCCTGGACAATTTGTAACTGGAACTAAAAATATTTTTACCCTATGCAAATTACCCCCGAAAAAGCAAAAGAACTTATTGTAGAGTATTGTAACTGCCCAACTAAAGGAACCCGAAAGTTTTTTTCTTTTTTTGCTGAACCGGCAAAAATCAATTTAAGTTTCACCCGTATTCTTCAACCATGGGAAAAAGATGCTAATCTTGCTTTGCCTTCAAAACTAATAGTGTCCGATGGGTTTATTGATAAAGAGGGTTGTAACTACGTACGATGAGCTAACCAAATGGGATGACTTTGTGTTAACCGCCATAGCCGAGTATTTAGTATCTAATAATGCAGATAGTTATGATAGTACTATCTATTTTATGGGTTGCCTTAAAAACGGCAAAATAATTAATGTAGAAATAGAGAATGCTCAAAAATACTCAAACCTCTTAGGGCATTTTATCGAACTTTATAAAGGTAACAGTTAAGTTTATTTTAATAATGTATAATAGTGCCGGCTGCACCCACTGCGTAAGCATGTAGCGTAGTAGTATAAACAGCAAACAACGCATTCGATGTTCCGTTTATTTGTTGTACCCAGCTTGCCCCTCCATTATTTGTAGAAAAAGTACTTGCACCATACCCAACAATGTATCCGTTATTGGCGTCGGTAAAATAAACGCTTTGCAATTCGTTGCCATACCCGCTGGCACCAACTTTCCATGTAGCACCGCCATTAGTGGTAGTTAAAATTACACCGCCAACACCTACAGCATAGCCCGTGTTACTATTGGTAAAATAAACGCTGTTTAATAAGTTAGTAGTACCGCTGCTTTGTGTTATCCACGTATTGCCGCCATTATTGGTGGTTAAAATTACACCGCCATTGCCCACCGCGTAACCGGTAGTGCTATTAACAAAACAAACGCTATTTAAAGTAGTGCTTACGCCACTGTTTTGCATGGCCCATGTATTGCCACCATCACTTGTTTTTAAAATAACACCCGCATTGCCCACTACATAGCCGTTGCTGGTATCGGTAAAGCAAACACTGTTTAAGGCAGTAGTTATACCGCTTGTTTGTGCAATCCATGTATTACCATTGTTAGTGGTTTTTAAAATGGTACCGTTGTTACCTACAGCACAACCGCTGCTGGCTTTGGTAAAATAAATACTGGTTAAGTTATTGGTTGTGCCACTGGTTTTGCTTAGCCAGGTATTGCCGCTGTTGGTAGTTTTTAAAATAGTACCGCTGTTGCCTACAGTATAACCTGTATCGGCATCAATAAAATAAACCCCTTTCAAATCGTTGGTGGTACCACTAACTTGTCCCACCCATCCGGCTGCTGTTTGAAAAGCAATTACATTTCCATAAGCTGTACCCGTAGGGTTGGTAGCATAAGCTCGTACATAATACGTAGTGTTTTCATAAAGCCCAAGCAAGGTTCCTGTAAAACCTCCCGTTAAAACTCCATCAGTGGTATAAGCATCTGTAGTTATCATAGGCATAGTATTGGTACTGCTATAACAAAAACCAATGGCGCTTAAGCCTTGGTTCCCGTCTGATGTAACATCACCTGCAAATTGTGCTGCCGTAGGTGTTGTGCTGGCAAGGCCAACCGTGGTTACAGTGGGCAAGCCAAGTGCTGTAGATGCCTGAGTAGTTTTTTTGCAACTATTGCTAAGCAGCAATACAATTCCTGAAAAAAATATGGTTGCAAGTAATTTTAATTTTTTCATATAATCCTGCAAATGTAAAGCCTTCGGCCATCCGGCAAACTATAATTATAAACATTTAACATATCAGTTAACCTTGTAGTAAATAAAAACTAACTTTGGTTTACAACTATATTATTTATGCAAAAACGCAAACTCGCTGATACAGATTTACACGTTGCACCCATTGCTTTTGGCTGCAATGTTTTTGGTTGGACTGCCACCGAAAAAACATCCTTCGAATTACTGGATGCTTTTACCGCAGCCGGGTTTAATTTTTTAGATACTGCCGATATTTATGCCAAATGGGCAACCGGTGTAGGAGGAGAGTCTGAAGCCATTATTGGCAAATGGACTAAGCAACGCAACAACCGAAGCAAAGTAATTATTGCCACCAAAGCCGGTATGACGGATGCCAGCAGAGGCATAAACATTACCAAAGCCTATATTATTAAAGCGGCTGAACAATCTTTAAAACGTCTGCAAACTGATTATATCGATTTATACCAAACACATAAAGATGATGAGTCAGTTCCTGTTGAAGAAACTCTCGAAGCACACCAGCAACTTATTAAAGAAGGCAAAGTACGGTTTATTG
>DATFTU010000549.1:0-2623 GCA_035261565.1 Bacteroidia bacterium | reverse complement strand
TATAAATATTTGAACCGCCTGTCGGATTATTTATTTGTGTTATCGCGCAGGCTGGCGCATGATTTACAAGCACCTGAAACGCCTTGGGTGCCGAGGGTTTAAGTTATGGGTTATAAACTATAAGTTATGAGTTGCAGCGGCTTATAATTTATAATAATTATACATTTGCACCGTTATTTATTGCATCATCATCTAATGAAGAAAAAAAATATAGCCATACTGGGCAGCACGGGTAGTATTGGCACACAGGCCATAGAGGTTATTAAAGCTAACCCTGATGTTTTTTGCTGCGAGGTTTTAGTGGCTAACAGCAATGCCGATTTACTGATTACACAAGCACTTGATGTGCAACCCAACGCGGTGGTTATTGCCGATGATAGTAAATACCAACAAGTAAAAAATGCTTTAGCGTCGCACGATATAAAAGTTTTTGCCGGCGCTAAATCAGTTGAGCAAATTGTGGAGATGGAAACTATTGATATAGTGCTTGCCGCCATGGTTGGTTTTGCGGGTTTGCCATCAACCATACATGCCATTAAACACAAAAAACCAATTGCGCTTGCCAATAAAGAAACTTTGGTTGTGGCAGGAGAATTGATTACGAAACTTGCTTTAGAGAATGGCGTAAATATTTACCCGGTTGATAGTGAGCACTCGGCCATATTTCAATGCCTGGTGGGTGAGTTTGATAATGCGATTGAAAAAATTTATTTAACCGCCAGCGGTGGCCCGTTTAGAGGAAAGACAAAAAACGATTTACTAAACATTACCAAACACCAGGCGCTTAAACACCCTAACTGGAGCATGGGCGCAAAGATTACAATAGACTCAGCCACGCTGATGAACAAAGGGCTTGAGGTTATTGAAGCTAAATGGTTGTTTAATGTAAAGCCATCGCAAATTGAAGTGGTGGTGCACCCGCAAAGTATTATACATAGCATGGTGCAGTTTGCCGATGGCAGCATTAAAGCACAACTTGGCCTGCCCGACATGAAACTGCCTATACACTACGCCTTTAGTTACCCCGATAGAATTGCGACACCCTTTGAGCGTTTTGATTTTACCAAGTACCCCAGCTTTACCTTTGAAAAACCCGATACCGAAACTTTTGCCAACCTGGCGCATGCCTTTAAAGCTATTGACAGTGGCGGCGTTATGCCCTGCGTGTTAAATGCCGCAAACGAAATTGCGGTGGATGCCTTTTTAAAAGAAAAAATTGGCTTTTTGCAAATGAGCGAAGTGGTTGAAAAAACCATGCACAAAATAAACAACAAAGTAACCCCCACTTTAGAAGATTATTTTAATTACAATACCGAAGCCAGGAATGTTGCGGCTTTGTTTATTTAGATTTATGTTCTAGTGATAATATGGCAAGCTAGAGAGTCATGCCGATTTTCTCAAAATCTACTGGGTCTCTATATTGTTTTAGCTTTAATATCATACAATAAACTAATTAAATTGTTTAAAGTTGGCAAATGATTTGTTTCACTAATTTTTTCTAATTGCCTTAAATACGTTTCTTCCAAAACAACATTAGGTCTAGATTTTCTATAAGACAAGTTATGTTCTTTTAAAATTTCTCTAAAATATGAGTAATGAAAATCTGCCTTATTTCGATAAGTGTCTTTTTTATCCATTTGCTCCGGATCCAATTCTGAAACATTATAATGAGCAATAAAATCTTTTAGTAGTTGGCCTGCAGGAGTTTTTTTTATAATTTTTTTATTCCCCAAAAACCATGTTTCGATACAAATATTCTGAATCACAATAATTAATTCACAAGACGAAGTAATTATCACACCTGAATTTTTAATATAAGTATTTAATTCATCAATTCTATTCTTTACTCCTATTTCCTCTCCATCTAAACAAACAATTAACTTATCATAAATTGGATTATCATTTATATTTTTAATCGCATTTACCGTATGATTATAAATAGATGGAATGCCTCCTCCTGAAAAAATATAGTAATTATTCTTAACTGCATTTTTTTCATAATCTACTTTTGAAAAATGAGGAAGAATGTAATTAATCCATTTAGGATATAAAATAATCTCTGTTTGCTCTCCTTCTAAAAGAAAATATAAATTCATATTTAAGTAATTCCTTGCTTATATAAAGGGTGATTTATCAAACTCAAAAATTTATCATGATGAGATTTCCCCATATCGGAATCCTTTGCATCATATATTTTTATTAAACTTCCTTTTCTTGTTACAATTTTCCAATAATCATATGGAATTTTATTAATTATATAAGGGTGATGGCTAGTTGCAATGAATTGAACATTGTTATTATCATGTATTAAATCTTCCGTAAGAACATCTATACAATTTAATCCAAGGCTATTTTCAAATTCATCAATTAATATTACCGTTCCCTCATTCCATAGGTACATTTCAGCTATATGAAGAAGAGTCCTTAGCATACCTGAAGACATTCTGTTATGCGGAATCCATTTTTTTACTCCTTTTTCTTTTATTTGAATTACTGTAGCTTCAAAAATAAAAGTTGAAAAATCGTTATCTCTTAATGGTTCTATTTTAATATCTTCTATTTGAGGAAACACCTCTGTAAATCTTGATTTAATTTCTTTAAATGTATCTTTAGAAACATCATA
>DATFTU010000548.1:0-3925 GCA_035261565.1 Bacteroidia bacterium | reverse complement strand
ATTTTGCACGGCTTCATCAATCAATACCTTAGCTGAATCTAATTTTTTAGCAGCATAAAGCTCAATGGCTTTATTAACCTTAGTTGTTTGGGCAAAAGCAGTTTGCGCTGCCCCTATTAGCAACATACAAACTAATATGTTTTTTAACCCATTCATTTAATTAATTACACTTGCCGCCAGTTTTTCAATACCCGAACCCACATTTAAACCTGCTTTAGCAGCAGCCAATTTATTGAGTTCAAATTTTTGTTTATTCTCTTCTACAATAAAATTAATGGTTGCCCCCACTTTGGCCAAGCCTTGCTTTTCAGTAATAATTAAAACACTTTTGCCTTTAAATTTGGCTAAAGCTTCGGTTAACAAATGTGATTTATCAGGAGTTATATATAGTATACTGGCTTGGTCAATTTCACTAATGGTTTGATGATTTTTAAGATCGATTTTTTGCGAGCCAACCGATTTATTACGCACTGTATTGCCTAATTCGTTTAACAGGTTTACGTTTTCACCCAAAACAGTTATGGTAAAGTTTCCATCTTTGTTGTTAGTCCATTCAAAGTATTTGGTAAAACCATAAATATAAACCGCCTTAATTTTTGCCTGCGTATCGTCTTTTTGTTGCAACAAGGGACGTTCAACCACATCGGCAGCCGAAAGGGCAAAAAAAGCTATAAACAGAAATATAAGCTTACGCATAAATGCGGTATTCAATTTTAATGAATTTCAAATATACAAATAAGTTTTATAGGCTAAAATGAGCTAAAACTTGTATGAAAACCCTATAAAAGGCACGCCAAGTATGTGATTAGCAACCACTCCGTTTTGGGTGGTGGTATGGGCAAAAAAACCGTTTAACCCAAACGCCCACGACAGGTTATGCCTGATGTTTGTTCTTATAGCAGGAGAAAGACTGTAAAGCCCCGCTTGGTTTGGGTCTTTTGGATTGGTTACACGAGTACCATAAATGTTGGGAGCAGCAAATGCTTCGAGCACAAAATAAATTTTTTGAGAAACAGCCTGAGAAAAACCAAACTCAAAAATAGCTGAATTATAATTTTGATAATGGCCCGGAGTACCAAAACCACCGCGCCTGCCTCTGCCCCTATAACGGCCTCCCATAAAATAATCTACATCGCCATATCCACCCGAAAAGGTAAAATTAGTTTTGGTATCGCCGTAAGTTAGTTTTGCCAGGCCACCACCTCCATAACTCCGGGGAGATACCCACGAGCCATCACCAAAAACACCTTCAAAACCTAAATACAATTTACGCCCAATTTCGAAGTTGGTCTTTACACGCAGCATAATGGGTATTACTGCGGCTGAAGTTGAAACTCCTAAAGAAAAATTTTGATTAAAGGCGTAGTTTATGTTGTAAAATAAAAAATCAGAAACACTGCCATACACCTCTTTTTTTCGTAAAAGGAACGCATTGCTTGTTGCCACATAATAATTACTGGCAACCGAAGGAACGTGGAAGGTTATATTACCTATAGAATCTTTAGTGGTGTAAGTATCAATAACATCAATATTTGACACTTGCTTTTTAGGCACATGAATTAAAACACCTGAACTGCTTTTAAGAAAAAGTAATGAGTCGGTTTGTTTTTCAATAACCCCTTTGTAAACAGAACCGTCATTCATTTTTATTTTACATAAAACAGGTTTTTTTTCAGCAGGTTTTGGTATAGCCGGAATAGAATCGGTTTGTGCATTACCTGTTGTTGCCTTTATAAGGCAAATCATAAAAACAATAACAAAAAGTAATTTTTGCATTAAACAAAAATACTTAAAATAAAAGCTAATTACCTCATAATTAAGTTAAAAGGCGGGCCAATGGCTAACATCAATTTGTTAATTAATGTTGCTTATTTACTGTAAGCATAATCGCTTAAATACTCAAAGTGCGGGGTTAGTTTACCTTGTTTGCAAATGGTGGCACGCTCAATAACCTTATCAACATCGGCTCCCAATAAATGAGGTATTACACGCTCTTTTAAATCTTTGCCAAAATCATCGCTGCTATCGCGTGGTAATTCGCATGGTAAATTATCTACAGCCATAATGCATATGGTATCTTTGGTAAAGGCTAAATCTTCTTTATCAGTTTTCATGTTGTAGCCATAAAATGGCTTATCAATAGTTGATGAACGTATGGTGGTTGGTACCGAGCCATCAATATCGCAGGTTATATCGGCAATAACACTTATGTGAAAATCGGTTGCCTTTATATTTTGCGTAGTAAACATTTTTGGCGAACGGGGGTCCCAGTAATGGGCTGATATAAATAAATCGGTTTCTTTAGTATAAGGCACAAACTTGCTGGTAAAATGTTCGGGGTGCTGAAAAAAATCATGCAAATCAAAATTGTGATCGCCTTCGCGCTCCACATAATCGCGTGGGTTAAGCTGGCAATACACAGGCTCGCGAAACGAGCTCATTAAAAACTCCTCGGGTGTTACTTTACGAATACGCAATGCCGACAAAGTTTCAATGGCTCCGTTAGCTACACGCCCTCCGCCTGTTAAGGCAATTTTTATATTAGGCAATTTTACACGTTTTAATTCTTCTTCCATCTCTGCCCTATCACGGCATTTATTAGCCGGCTTTAAACGAAATAAATCGTACTTTAAACCATAGCCCAAAATACCGTTATATGCCCCCACAACGCCTGCATAGCGTCCAAAACCAATAATACGATTGTGGTTTTTATCGGTTAGGGTTTCATAATCAATCATTTCAACCTGCTTGCTTATTAAAGCATGCATTAACTTGGTGTTATGTGGTTGCTTTTTTATGGTATGCGAAAAGAAAAAGTACTTTTTATTAGGTATAAGCTTATCGTACGGCACTTCTTTTACGCCCATTAAAATATCACAATCGCTTAAATCTTCTTTTAACGCAACACCAAACGCGGTATACTCGCTATCATGATAACAACGGATGGGGCTTGGCTGTACATATATTTCTAAATTAGGGTATTGCTTGGTTAATTCGGCACAAATAAGCGGGGTTAGCGGCACGCGCATATCGGGTGGAGATTTTTCTTCGCGCAGTACTCCTATTTTTATTTTGGTCATAACTAAAAAATTTCCGACAAATATAACAGCTTAATTTTATGTACCTTTGCAATTGTAAATTGTTCTTTATTTTATTGGGCCCGCCCGGTTTTGACAGCGAGAGCAGTATGATTGTAAGCACGTGGTGTGTTGTGGATATGACACCTAAAACCTAATTCTCAAAACTTCAATTGGCGAAAATAACTACGCCATGGCTGCTTAATTAGCTCAGCTAATTCAGCCTTTGCAACCCCATTAGCGCCCTTGCTTAGCGAGTGGGATGTTGCATCATAAAATAGCAAGTTGTTTTAGTAATGTTGCTAACTAAAACAATATAAGCAACTAAGCTTTTGGTTGGTTTGTGTAAACGCCTGCCAATTGCCTACAACCAAGTTTATGCTAAACGTGTAGAAAGCTTTTGTATTCCTTGTTTGGACGAGGGTTCGAATCCCTCCGGGTCCACTAACAAAAAACCCCTTTTAAGATAAGCCTTTTAAGGGGTTTTGTTTTTACATGGTTATATATTAAATTTGTTATGCTTTGAAGAAAACCACTTTCATAATTGCTATACTAATTTTCTGTTGTTTTACTTTTTGGTTTTGCGAAAAAAACGCTTTAACTAATATTGAGATACACGGACGTGTCGTTAATTTTTGGGATAAATCTCCTATGCCTTCTCAAATACAGTTATGGGTTGGTAGTTCTACACCCGGTAGTAAAGGAACCACCAACTACGGAAATTATTCAACAAATGCTGACGGCAGCTTTGATGTAAAATCAAATGGCCAATGGAACGGTAACGATTACACGCTTGTTTTTATACCAGCAAATGGTAATGGAGATGAGTTTACTGCAGGATATAGTGT
>DATFTU010000547.1:0-3597 GCA_035261565.1 Bacteroidia bacterium | reverse complement strand
GAGAGTGATTGGTGATGCGTAAAATACTTATAAACCCAGTTGATAAAAACCAGTAATTTGTTTTTAAATCCAATAAGTAAAAACAAATGCAAGGTCATCCATAAAAACCAGGCAAAAAATCCCTGAAAACTTAATTTGGGTTTAGCTAAATCAACCACAGCTTTGTTGCGGCCAACGGTTGCCATGGTGCCCTTGTTTACGTATTTAAAGGGTTTTATATCTTTTCCATCCGCCATTAGTTTAAAGTTGTTAGCTAAATTTTTAGCCTGGTCAATAGCCACGCTTGCCAATTGTGGGTAACCTTTCGGGTGCTCTTCACTTTCTATTAAAGCTATATCGCCAATGGCAAAAACGTTGGCTAATAAAATAACTTTGTTATAAGCGTTTGTTTTTAGCTGACCCGATTTTGAAATTATATTGGGGTTAATACCCGTTGGCGCGTTTCCCTTTACTCCTGCAGTCCAAACAACAAAATTGGTTTGTATGGTTGATGAATCTTGAAGCAATACTTGTGCGCCGTCATATTCTTTTACGGTAGTGTTTGTTTTAACTAACACACCCATTTTTTTTAAATACTCTTCCGATTTTTTTGAAGATGCCTCGCTCATGCTAGCCAGTAATTTTGGGCTGCCTTCTAAAAGATAAATCTGCATATCAGAAAAATTTAATTCAGGGTATTCTAATGGTAAGGTGTCTCTCTTCATTTCTGCCAATGCACCGCTCAATTCAACACCGGTAGGCCCACCGCCAACTATAACTATAGATGAAAGTTTTTTGGTTTGTTTTTTAGAAGAAACAGTTTCTTCAAAATATTCAAGTAGTGAGTTACGAATTTGCAAAGCCTCTAAAGTGGTTTTCATAGCAAATGATTTTTTTTGGATATTTTCATTTCCAAAATAATTAGTTGTGGCACCGGTTGCAATAACTAAATAATCATAATCAAAATTACCCGAAGTGGTTTCTATATAATTTGCAGTTGTATTTATATTTGTTACAGTGGTAACCCGTATACGTATATTTTTACTTTTTTTAAAAATATTACGTAATGGAAAAGAAATATTGCTGGCATCTAAATTTGCCATAGCTACTTGATAAAATAAAGGCTGAAACTGATGGAAATTATTTTTATCAATTAATGTAATTGTATACGCCGGATGATTATTAAGTAAGCGGGCTAATTTTAACCCGCCAAAACCTGCGCCTATTATAACAATGTGTTTACTTGCATTTTTCATTATCTCATTTTCTTTTACCTTTTATTCAAAAAAATAACCTAAAATTATATTGGATGGATAATCAAATCACCAATATAACTTTAGGTTATCTGTGTAGAGATATAAAAAATCGTGCCAGTAAATATATAAACCTACGAATCTCTTTATTTTTGGTATAATACTTGGCAATTAATACAATAATAACTTATACGCCTACCTTTACCCAAATATTCTCTTTTAACACGTGTTTTGCACTTAGGGCAAATACTTTTAGTGTAAATAAGCCAATGCTTTCTTAATTCAAACCTTTTCTTCCATTCATAAAAATCAAAACTATAGGCACGCGCATCTGTTACGAGTTCTTTTAGTTTTTTTATCGGTATTACCTCTACAATAGATTCAGGGTGTACTTTGGCTCTAAACAGTATTTCATTTTTAATAATATTGCCTACACCTGAAAAGATTTCTTGGTTTAATAAAGCATCCGCAATTTGTGTGCATTTTAATTCTTTTAACTTCTTTTCTGCTTTTAATGGCTTCCATTCATCCGCCATTACATCGGTTTGCCAATCATAATCTTTGGAAACATCGCCTGCTATTAGTTTTATACTACAATTATAAAAATTAATTTCATCTGCCTTTAATTTCATACTTAAGCGTGGTTTAGTTTCTTTACGTTCATTAATACGATAAGTGCCAAACATTAATAAATGAATACGGATATAAAAACCTTTAAAACAAATAATTAATTGTTTACCCCAGCTTTTAATGTCTATAATTTTTTTATGATGCAGTAATTTTAAATCAATTTTGGCATTACCTGAAACACTTTCTATTTTCAGGTGTTTGTATGGCAATAACAACTCTTTTAATATAACTATAGATGGGCCTTCGGGCATTTAAGTTTTAGAAACATATTAAAATACTATGCCTATAAAACGGGCTGGCACATTTTAATTAACTCTAAAGCATTTTTGTATGCTGCGCCGTAATACGTATTATTAAAATAAACGGCATGGGTATTAAAATTTGTTGGAAACTGGTGCCGGAAATTTTGCAATTGCGTTTGACTATATGAAGATTTGAATAAAGCGGGATTACCATGCAATCGCAGATAGAACAATGGAGATGTATTTATAAACCTTGTTATTAATCCCGGAAAATCAACATTGCAAAATGTAAGATTCAATTTTTTTAGAGTGGTTTCTACATGATCGTTCCACCACGACTCATGCCTAAATTCTATAACATTATTTATTTTATGCGGAATGCTATTAATAATGCGTTCTAAATTTTCTTCGTTATAATGAAAGGAAGGTGGGAGTTGAAATAAAAAGAACGACAATTTATCAGCCAACCCTTCGTGTGCCAAATTTTGAAAATCGGTAATTAGTTGTTTACTATTTTTTAGTTTAAGAACATGAGTTATATGCCTGTTTATTTTAACTGAAAATTTAAATGTATTTGGGGTTAGTTGTGCATATTTTTGTAAATCAAGTAATTTAGGCATTTTATAGAAAGTGTTATTTAGCTCTACAGAATTAAAAACAGAACTATAGTAGCTTAACCAATTTTTTGGTTGTAATTCTTTTGGATAAAATTTCCCTTTCCATGCTGGATAATAATACCCCGAGCACCCAATAAGATAATTGCTAATCACAAGTTTATATTTTCATTTTATGATATAGTATAGTTATTTGTTTTTTGAATTGGTTTTTGTTTAAGATGTTGTGCTGGCTTTTTTACCATTTCGTGCAACCAGGTTTCTTCAACATAGCCAAATATATCTTTTATTACAGGCGAAGATTTTTTCCCCACAAATTGCAAATCATTTTTTAACCAATCAGTTGCAACCTGGCGACCCAACTGCCGCAGGTTATTAAGAAACTCCCAAGAAGTATTCATTTTGCTTGAAAAATTTAAATCGGCTAATATTTCATCGGCCGGTATAATCTGAAAATAAACATCTTTTACTTCGCCTTCTATACCATAACCTTGGGTTATCATTCTCATCTCTGCCATTAAGGATATGTTAAAGCTAATTTCATTTACCCTGTCTTTAATCTCTGACACTTGTTTAGGAATTGTCTTTTCTCTAAGTGGATTAATTTGAACTAACAAAACATCTTTTGCATCTGTTCCATAAATTAAGGGATAAATAGGCGGGTTACCTGTATACCCCCCGTCCCAATAATGTTCTCCATTTATTTCTATTGATTGATACAAATAAGGCAGGCATGTGGAAGCAAGCACAGCATCAAGAGTTATTTCAGGCAGATGAAACACTTTTGATGAGCCCGTATTAACTTTAGTAGCTGTTACAAATAATTTTATTTTACTGGTTCTCAACTCCTCAAAATCAATAAGTCTTTCTAAAATATTA
>DATFTU010000546.1:0-3666 GCA_035261565.1 Bacteroidia bacterium | reverse complement strand
TATAAGTACGAACCAGCCTCTAAGCTTGTTACATCAACTGCAATAGCGTTTTTGCCCGCTACAACATCAGTACTTTTAATTGTTTTAACAATTTTACCGGTAATATCATAAACCTGAACTTCAGCAGTAGCCGAAGGTTTTGCTACAGCAAAATTAATGTTGATAGTAGTATTTGCAGGATTTGGACTGGCTGCATAAATACTTAAATCACCATGTCGAACATAATCATTAATACCAGAAGTAGTAATGTCTATCACCGGGAAAATTAATAAATCTAAGTTGTTTGCACTTCCAAAAAGATCTTTAACAGGATCCCATTGTACTTGAGTACCTGCTGTAGGGATTACATACGTTGTGCTGATCCATGATAATGAATCTGCAGAGTTAGAAGAACAACCGGCTACTGTAGTTAAAACAGACATAGTGTCTTTATCAGTACCACCAATATTAGGGACTGATATACCTGCAAAGAAATTTGCGTTAGCAGCAACTGATACCGGAGAAGCAAAAGAATAGCTTACATAGCCTTGTGCAACTGTAGTAGCAGTAACCGCAGTAGCATATGCTGACATGGCAACCGAACTACTAACACCTAATGTAGAGGTTGAAACAATTGAATTTGTAGTACCATTGTAAATAGTGGCTTTAGTAGTAGTAGAAGTTCCTGCGCCTGCGCCTGGTACCACTAATACGTTAGTAATTGTTGCAGCAGCCGAACCTACATTATATTTTTGTGCAAGCCCTGTAGTAGTTGCTGTAATAGTAACAACTGTACCAATGTTATACGTAAAAGTTTGAGGTATAGAAGTACCAAAAGCATATCCTGAATCTTGAGTTGAGTAGGCTAAATAATTAGCAATACCACCTGATACCGTACCGCAACCACCTGCATTAAGAGATGTAGGAATTAGTGTATCAATTGTTACAGAATAAGTTGAAGCAACTTGGTTTGTTTTGCTTGCCCAGTTTGTGTGTGGGGTTACATTTTTTCCAAGTGCTACCGCTTTTTTTAACTGTTGCGCATTACCTGCAAAGGCAACAAGCGCTAATCCTAAAGTAAATAATTTTTTAATCATTTTTGTTTGGTTTTAATGTTTAAGCTGCTAATGTAGCAATTTTTATACATAAAAAAAACCCTGTATCTACACAGGGTCTTTTTATAAGTATAAACGGTTTATATCTTATTTTAAGTGTTTTGAAATGTGTTTAGCCATCTCAAACATAGATACTTGGCCTTTGCCGCTAAATACCGGTTTTAGTTTAGCATCGGCATTAATCATGCGTTTGTTTTTAGTATCTTGTAATTTATGAGATTTAATATAAGCCCATAGTTTTTTAATTACTTCTGAACGAGGAATTGCTTTGCTTCCAACAACTTCAGCAAGAGCTGCACTTGGGGTATATGGTTTTAAAAGGGCTGGGTTTAATTTACGTTTAGTTTTTTTAGCTGGAGCTTTTTTTGCAGCCTTTTTTGCTGCTTTTTTTACAACTTTTTTAGCTGCCTTTTTTGTCGCTTTCTTCGCAACTTTTTTAGTTGCTTTTTTAACTGCTTTTTTTGCCATAGTTTTTTGAGATTAAATTTATTTTATTCAATTGCTTCAAATATATAAAATCTTTATACGCAATAGAAAAACCGGTATTTTTTGTATTAACAAATTATCCCACCCATGTACATCAGAGAAATATTTTTTATCCAATGAGACAGTATTAATTTTTATTTTATTTGCTTGTAAGTCTTACTACAAAAGGCTTTCAAGGGTTTTTGCAAGGGTAAAACAAAGTCAATAGTTGTATGTAATAAGAACATGTACGCTGTTGATAATTAACTTCGCCTTTAGTACTTACTCATCGATTTAAAAATGGGTGTACCTTTTTTACCTGTTATAATTAAGGTTATTTCAAAACCGCCTTTGCCGTTTGTATAACTGCTAAGGTACGATGTGTTTATATCATAACTCATACGCAGGGCAATGTTGTCTTTCTTAACTCCGGCTTGTACAATAACAGCATCTTTTATCCGGTAGTTAAGCCCGAAAATTAAATCGTAACGTACATCTTTACTATCATTTAATTTGTAATAACCCAATGCACCCATATTTAACTCCCAGGCTTTAGCCTGGTACATAAACAAAAGGGTTGGGGTTAGCTTGAGTTTATCGTTAACCAAAAAATCGCAACCGGCCTGTGCATCCCAGCGTATAGGCAACCTGGTTTCAAAGGCTGCGCCAAAATTTTCTTTTGGCTGGTTTACATGAAATAAAGATAAACCAACATATGGCCAGAATTTTTTCTGTACATCGCGGTACTTATAAAAAATCCCAATGTTTGCATCAAAATTTACTAAACTGTTTTTCTTATAAAACTCTCCGCTATTAATATTGGGGTTAAGTGTTCCGGTTGAATTATCATATTGGCTTTCATATAATAATGAATTAGGATTAAAGCTTTTATAAAAAATCCCCATTTGTACACCGGCACTTAATAAGTGGGGCGATGTTTTCGGGTCGGTAATTAAGTACGAACCCGAAAGCTGAGCATTTAAGGTATTATAATTTCCTACGCCTGATTTATCATCAATTATATAGCCACCTACACCAAAGCGCTCAACTTTTTGGTCGTACGATATGCCATAGGTGGTATATGGTTTTGGTGTAAGCGCACGCCATTGGGTACGATATACGGATGATATTCTGTAATCATCTGCTTCGCCCAAATAATTTCCGGTTAGTGCAGGGTTTAAATAAACCGGCAATGCATCATACTGTGCTAAATGTGGGTCTTGTGCTTTTAATTGTATTGCTAAAAAACAATAAAGCGAAACGAGTGTATATATTAGTTTTGTTTTCATGCTTATTGTATTAAGTTAATTTCACCACTTAGTTTCAAACTCTTACCATCAATGTTGCCATTAAATATGTACATGTAAGTGCCTTCTGGTTGTTTGGCTCCGTTAAAGGTTCCATCCCATTTATCGGACTGGCTGTTAGACATAAATATTTGCTGGCCCCATTCATTAAACACCCTTAATTCGTATTGACTGAACGGACCACCCATTATATAGAAGTAATCATTTAATCCGTCGCCATTAGGGGTAAAGCCTGTTGGTACGTTATGTCCGCTTGGGTTTACTTCAAACGTATGTCTTACTGTGTCACTGCAACCCATACTGTTTGTAGCAACTAAGGTTACTGTATAAGTGCCTGCTTGGGTAAATCCATGAGAAGGGTTCGGAAGAGTTGATGTAGTTGAGTTATCACCAAAATTCCAGTTATAAATACTTGCGCCTGTGGTTTGACTTGCAAAGTCTATACTTTGGTTAACATTATAACTTCCACCATCAGGCGTGTATTGTGCTACAATTGGCTGCCCGGTAGTGATTACTTTAGTGGCAGTATCTTTACATCCGTTACCACTTTGTACTTGCAGTAATACGGTGTAAGTGCCGCTTGCAGTATAAGAATGCGATGGATTTGTAACAGATGACGTAGCGCCATCACCAAAACTCCAGTTGTATGATGCAATAGTATCAGGTAAGGTTACTTTCGAGGTATCTTTAAAGTTAACCATCAGTGTTAAGCAATTTGCTTGTGCAACAAAGCCTGCCAATGGAGAAGGATGTAATGTAAGTGTGTGCGATGTGGATGCCGAACAGCCTGAATCGGATAC
>DATFTU010000545.1:0-2297 GCA_035261565.1 Bacteroidia bacterium | reverse complement strand
AAGCGTGTCGGCAAAAGCAACCACTGTTTTGCCTGTTAGGGCAGGGGCAGCACACATAACCGCATGGGCTGTGCCCAATGCTTCTTCCTGATAATAAATAACACCTTTAGCACCTTGTGTGGCAGCAATTTCTACCAGGTTTTTTTCAGTTTCTTTTCCAAATAATGGCGATATTATAAAGGCTATTTCATTTACTTTTTCGCCACATACTTTGGTAATATCCTCCACCAGGCGTTGCACAATGGGCTTACCGCCAACAGGTAATACAGGTTTAGGAGTTGTTAATGTGTGCGGGCGCATGCGTTTACCCATGCCCGCCATAGGTATAATAATATTCATAGTTTTTCCTTAAATTACTAAGGAACGAAGATACTAATTACAATCAGATAATGCCTTAGGGGTTTTGCACAAATTAGAGCTTAAAACATTTTTTAAGGCCTATTTGGTGGCTTCGCGCAAAAACAAAATAAACGGATTCATAGCCTTGTAAACGGCAGCAGCATATTTGGGTAAATCTTTGCTTAAAAGTATTTTATCATCAATATTATGCACTACAATAAAATGCTTGTTTTTTAAAAACTCTGCTGCCGGGTTTTCTTTATCATATCCTTTGGGTGGATTAACCAGTTTACCTTCATCGCTTATGCCATCAAAATATTTTTTAAAATCTTTATGGGTAAGTATTTTTTTAAAGTCGGCAAAATTGTAGTCAATCTCTTGCCTTATAGCGTTTAATTTATCTGGCTCGGGCATGTAACAGCCGCCTGCTAAAAACGAATTTCCGGGTTCGGCATGCATATAGTAACCAGCCACCAAACTTTTTTTGCCTCCAGGGTTTATGCTGGCGCCAAAGTTGGTTTTATAAGGAGTTTTATCTTTAGAAAAACGAACATCCTTATAAATTCTAAATGTAGTTTTGGCGGCTTCTAAGCCAGCCACTTTCGGGTCGAATTTAGCAATGTTATTAATTACCTGTTGCACAACCTCTTCGTACTCTTCTTTAGCTTTTAAATAAACGGCTTTGTTTTTATCAAACCACTCTTTGTTGTTGTTCTTTTTTATTTTCTTTAAAAAGTCTAATGTTTGTTGCATACTATTCGGGAATGTTTTCGGTTATTTTTTTGAAGAATTTATAATTGGTTAAAAATTCTTTGGCTATAATTCGTAACAGGGTATAAGTGGGTATGGCCACAATCATACCGGCTACACCGGCTAACGAGGCTGCCATAAGTATAACAATAAAAATTTCTAACGGATGTGCTTTAACGCTGTTACTAAACAAATAAGGTTGTACCAATAATCCATCAACTAAATTAACGCACAATAAAACCCAAAATATTTTTTCAATTACATTACCAATTAAATAAAGCTCGTTAGCCTCAATACAACCTGTAACGCCTAAAAAACAGGCAAATGCAAAACTAATTAGCGGGCCCACATAGGGTATAATATTCATTACGCCGGCAAACATGCCAATAAAAAAAGCATTGCGTACACCTAAAAAAGTAAGGCTTGTGCCAACTAAAATGGTTACTATAACTATATCAATAAATAATGCTACAAAATATTTACTTAGTAATGTTTTTGTAGTGCGTAATATATCCTTCATTTCAACCTCGTAAGCCACAGGTGTTATTAATAATAAACTGCGCGATGCCAGCTTGTTATCCTTAAGCATAAAAAAAGTAATAAAACAAACGGCTAATGCTCCGCCTACAATACTGCCAAAGGCTGATAAAAATGCACTCAATATAAAACTGGCGTTACCCATATTTAAAAAAGATGAAAACTGTGTATATAGTTTTTTACTTACTTCATCCATAGCGCCAACTTTTAAAAGCATGGCTTTTACACCAGGAAATTGATTTAAAGCCGCCGTAAACATATCATTAAAGTTGAGTGTTGAAATAAATTTTGCCTGTTCAATAATAAGCGGTACAAAAACATAAAAGAAAGAAGAAAACACTGCTAACATGCTAAACAAAGCAAGCAGGGCAATAACGGTATCGGGCAAATGTTTGTCTTTAAATTTTATTTTTGAATAGAGTTTTACAAAGGGTTGTGCCAGCAATGATAATATGGCGGCCAGCAACATGTATAGCACAATTTTGGTAAAGATGAATATAAAAGCTGCAACACATAAAATGGATGCCAGTAATATAATTGTGGATTTGTTTTTCAGGAACATACTATGCTTTGTAAAAGCAAGTACAAAGATAACATTTACCCGATAACTGATTTTAAAACAACCAGCGGAACAATAAAAACAAACCGCCCGATAAAATCATAGTTACAGG
>DATFTU010000544.1:0-4943 GCA_035261565.1 Bacteroidia bacterium | reverse complement strand
GAAAATTTATTATCTGAAAGAGAAAACGGATTTAAAATTGCAGTAAATATTTTAAATATCGGTCGTATTAAATTAGCAGGTGCAGCAATTGGTGCATCAAAACAAGTAATTACAAAATCGGTAGAATATACAAACGAACGTAACCAGTTTGGTCGTCCAATCTCAAAATACGGAGCTATCCGTTATAAATTAGCTGAACAGGCAGTAAGAACTTTTGCTTGCGAAAGTGCTGCTTATCGTGCTTCACAAAATATCGAAGATGCTATCCATGCTTTAATTGCAGGTGGCATGGATGAAGCAAAAGCAAAATTAAAAGGCATTGAGCAATTTGCGGTTGAGTGTGCTATTTTAAAAGTACATGGCTCTGAAGTGTTAGACTATGTGGTTGATGAAGGCGTACAAGTTTATGGCGGTATGGGCTACAGTGCCGAGGCGCCTATGGATAGAGCGTATCGCGATGCACGTATTAACCGTATTTTTGAAGGCACTAACGAAATTAACCGTATGCTGATTATAGATATGGTTTTAAAACGTGCCATGAAAGGTGAACTTGATTTAATGGGGCCTGCGCAAAAAGTGGCATCCGAGTTAATGGGCATTCCTGATATGAACGAGCCTGATGAAACTTTATTTGTGTACGAAAAACAATTAGTAGCTAATTTCAAAAAAGCCATTTTATTAGTTGCCGGTGCTGCAGTTCAAAAATTAATGACAACCCTAAGCAAAGAGCAAGAAATTATAATGAACATTGCCGATATGGCTATTGAAACATATGTGGCTGAATCTGTTTTATTGCGTGTAGAAAAATTAGTTAGCATGCGTGGCGAGGAAGCTTGTAAAGAGCAATTAGCTATGATGCGTGTTTATGTAAACGATGCTTGCGATAAAATTGGATTATACGGCAAAGAAGCCTTAAACAGCTTTGCTGAAGGCGATGAATTACGTATGATGTTAATGGGCTTAAAACGTTACACCAAACAACAACCGTTTAACCCTAAAGCGGCACGCCAGGTGGTGGCTGAAAAATTAATTGCAGCAAACAAATACTGTTTCTAAAAAACAATGAAAAACGTTTTTTACGAGGGCAAAGTTTTATGGAGCCAGGTGGATGCAAATATGCATTTGCGCCACTCGGCTTATGCAGATTTTGCTGCACAGGCCCGCTTAGAAATTTTAGGCACCTTGGGTTTTAATGCCGATTTGCTTGAACAATTGCATGTAGGGCCGATTTTATTTCGAGAAGAATTAATTTATATGCGCGAGGTTCGTCCAAACGATACCATAAAACTAACTTGTGCATTAACCAAAGCTCGTCCGGATGGCTCACGTTGGTCATTCAGGCAAGAAATGTACCGGAGTGATGGAGTACAAGCAGCCTTAATTAATGTTGACGGAGCCTGGATTGATACCATAAAAAGAAAGCTGGTTGGCTTGCCGCAAGAATGGGCATCTAAATTTTTAGATATTCCTAAAAGCGATGATTTTGTATTAGAACCCATTCCGGTTAAAAAAACTGAACCCCTTAAAGAAAATAAAAACATGACACCCTTAGAAGAAAAATTTGAAGCCGCTAAAAAGCGCGTGATGGAGCTAACCGAAAAACCATCTAACGAAAAAATGTTAGAACTGTATGCTTTAAACAAGCAGGCAACCATTGGCGATATTAATGCCGAAAAACCTGCCATGTTTGATTTTGTGGCAGCTGCAAAATATAATGCCTGGAATGCTAAAAAAGGAATGAGCAAAGAAGATGCTCAGCAAAAATATATCGATTTTGTTGAAGGCTTATTTCAAAAAGCATAATTAATGGATAAACTAAATGGACTTATACAAAAAGCAAGGCACTCCAAATTCTATTTGTGGGTGCTTAACTTTTTTCTGTTACGTACGGTTCCGTTTAATAATCCACATAAATTAAAAATACAAGGCATTGCCGATGATGGCATTACCATAGTTGCCCCTTATACTAAAAATAATCTTAATCATATAAAAGGCATTCATGCCTGTTTGCTGGCAACCCTTTGCGAATATGCTACAGGTTTAAGCTTATTGTTGCATCTTTCTCCTAAAGAATACCGTATTATTTTAAAAAATATTGGTATGACTTATCACTTTCAGGCAAAAACTGAAGTGTTTGTAAAATTTAACATCACCAAAAAAGAGATAGAAGAAAATATTTTACTTCCTTTAAAAAATCAAGAGGCCATTTTTAAAGAGTTTACAATTGATGTATATGATGCAAATAAAAACCATATTTGCACCGGCTTAATTAACTGGCAAATTAAAGCTTGGAAAAACGTAAAAATGAAAATTGATTAACGAATGAAAAAGGGAATTATACTTTTAGTTGTTTTGTTTTTAAGTGTTTGCACTTTTGCACAAACAACCAATAAAGATGCGCTTATTGGCACTTGGCTTACCGGTAGTGGTAAAGGTAAAGTGCAGATTTACAAAGAAGGAGATAAATACAACGGAAAAATTGTTTGGTTAAAAGAGCCAACGTACCCTGATGGTAAGCCTAAAGTGGATAAAAATAATCCTGATGAAGCGCAAAAAACTAAACCATTACTTGGTTTAAATATGCTGAAAGGTTTTATTTTTGACGAAGATAAATGGGTTGACGGAACTATTTATGACCCCGAAAACGGAAAAACGTATAGCTGCAAAATAACTTGGAACAATGGTAAGCTGGATGTGCGAGGATATATTGGCATATCTTTAATTGGCAGAACAGATACCTGGTTTAAAGTACTTGATATCAAATAAATTTTAAAAACAACGATAACTATATATGATTAAAAAAATAATTACAATTTCTCTTTTAACCTTACCATTCTTATTGGGTGCGCAGGGCTTTCAGGTAAACCTGCAAGGCCAGGTGCAGCAAGGTATGGCAGGTGCCGGCACAGGTTTAATGCAAGATGGGGCTGCCGTGTTTTTTAACCCGGGTGGTGTAACTTTTCTGAAAGAAAATAGTGTTAGCGCAGGTGCTACGGCAACAATTGCCAATGGCGAATATGTAGATGCGCCAAGCGGCACAGTTTCTCGCACAAACAATCCGGTTAGCACACCTTTTACATTTTATGCAGTTTATGGAATAAAAGATACTTCTAAGTTTTTCTCAAAATTTAAATTTGGTTTAGGCATATATACACCATTTGGTAGCACAGCACGTTGGGAAGATGGCTGGACAGGCCGTTTTGCTTTAACCTCATTAAAACTTCAATCTATATTTTTTCAACCAACTGTAAGCTATAAAATTTGCAACAAATTAGGTTTTGGTGCAGGCTTAGTTTATGGCTATGGTAATGTTGAATTAAAACAAGATATCCCATTATACAGCAATACCAGTACAAACGGAGGGTATGGCAGTGCCGATTTAACCGGTACCGCCGGTGGTTGGGGATATAACTTAGGTTTATACTACAATCCTATTGAAAAACTATCAATTGGTTTAACTTATCGCTCGCAGGTTAATATGTCGTTAAGCAATGGTCAGGCTAATTTTACAGTACCTTCATCAGTTGCTTCAAACTTTCCTTCGGGGCCATTTTCATCTTCAATTCCTTTGCCACAAGTACTTACTTTAGGTTTAGGTTATAAAGTAAACACCAAATTATCTTTAGCGCTTGATGTAAACTTTATTGGCTGGAAAGCGTACGATACACTGGCTTTTGATTATAAAAATAACACATCAGTTTTAACCGACACAAAACTACCGCGAGATTATAAAAATACTTTTGCATTCCGCTTAGGTGGTCAATATCATATCACACAAAAATTAACGGTTCGTGCCGGTGTAGCTTTATCATTAACTCCTGTAAAATCGGGTTACGTTACACCTGAAGTGCCGGATGCTAACAAGGTTAACTTAACTTGCGGTATTGGTTATAAAGTGTGTAACCGTTTTAGAATTGATGCATCGTATACATTTGAAAACCTAAAACGTACCGATGATAATACCAACCTTCAGTTAAATGGTACATACAAAACATATTTATCGGCACCTGGCTTATCATTAACCTATAAATTTTAATTGCAGATAGTAATATGAAAAAAAATATTTTTAAATCAGTTTTACTTGTTTCATCAATCAGTTTGTTTATTGGGTGTAAACCTAATTTAACGGTTCCTTCACCAAGTAAAGGCAATATTAACCCCACAACCTATGTAGCTATCGGTAACTCAATTACTTCAGGTTTTGCAGATGGGGCTTTATATTATAACGGACAATTAGTATCATTTCCAAATCTAATCGCCCAACAACTCAAACAAGTTGGCGGTGGTAATTTTACACAGCCATTAATGAGTCCAAGTTCGGTTGGCGTTGGCTCAACGGGTAATGCCCCTTTTAAATTGGCTTACTCAAATGATTGTTTAGGTGTTAACTCTTTAGGTCCTGTGGCAACAGCAACCATTGGAGATGTTGCGGCTTTTTCAACTAATATATATGCAACTCAAGGTCCTTTCAATAATATGGGCGTACCGGGCGCAAAGGCTATTACCGTTGCTGTTCCGGGCTATGGTAATCCATCTAATGGTGCAGGTAATTATAATCCATTTTTTACCCGTATGGCTAAAAATGTAGCAACTTCATCTATGTTATCTGATGCCATGTTGCAAAACCCAACATTTTTTTCATTGTTTATTGGTAATAATGATGTACTGCTTTATGCGACAAGCGGTGGTGCTAAAGATTTTATAACACCTGCAGCAACATTCGATGCCAGTATAAACACAATACTGGATTCGTTAACCAAAAACGGAGCTAAAGGAATAATTGGTAATATACCTGATATTACTGCCTTACCGTACTTTACAACTGTGCCTTGGAATGGATTGACCTTAAGGCAAGGCCAGGCAGATACATTAAACGGAGTTATGCCTTTTTTAGGAATAACATATGTATTTAAAGCGGAGCCTAACCCATTTGTAATTTATGA
>DATFTU010000543.1:0-6348 GCA_035261565.1 Bacteroidia bacterium | reverse complement strand
TAGCTTGCATGAGTTCAACACTCCATATTGAAAAACTTTCCGAAATGATTCGGAAAAAGAGAGGTGATCGGGGTCTTAGAGGGGTTGCTAAAGAAATTGGAGGGGTTAGTGCATCAACCCTTTCAAGAGTAGAGCAAGGTAGCCTACCAGATATAAATACTTTTACAAAACTTTGTGAATGGCTTAATGTTCCAACTGATTTTTTCACTAAAGCAGAAAATAGCCCATCCCAATCTTATCAGCGAGAGATTGTAGCACATTTACGTGCTGATAGATTATTAGATACCAATACAGCCGAATCACTCATTCAAATGATTACTTTGGCATATCAACAGACCAAAGGAGATGCCGGCAGAACAAAAAACAAAAGGTAGACTTGTCCGTGGGTTCAGAAAGAAAGCCGAAGATCACGCCGTTTCTTTTCGTGAAACTTTAGGATTAGAATATCATGACCATCTTCCTGCCCGAGTTCTTGCTGAACATCTTAGTGTCCCTATAATTTGCCCATCTAATATAAAAGGATTAAGCGATCATCATCTTGACGTTTTATTAAAACCAAATAAATCTAAATGGTCTGCCGCTACTATAGAAGTTGAAGATGGAACCAAACTTATAATACATAATAGTAGTCATGCACCTACTCGTCAAGAGAGTGATTTAATGCATGAGTTAGCACATTTAATATGTGGCCATGAAATGAGTGCGATTGGAAAAAACAGAAAAGAGTTTCCTTTTGCGATGCGTGATTTTGATGAAAATCAAGAGAATGAAGCCAATTGGCTTGGTGGTTGCTTACAAATGCCTCGAGAAGGTCTTGTTTGGGCATTTAGAAACGGAATGTCAATTGATCAAATAGCTTTACATTATAAGGCAAGTAAAGCAATGGCTAACTTCCGCGTCTTCAAAGAAGGATTACACAAACAATTTAAATTGTAAAGCGTATTTGTAATTTAGCTTATTAAATTGTTTTTCAAATTTGCAAACACCAAGATAATATTTTGCTAAAATACTTTATAGATAAAAAATATTGCACCCCATTATTGCACCCCAGCTAAAAATTAAAGGAAACAAAAAAAGCCTTTCTGTTATGAAAGGCTTGATTTTGCTGGTACCCGGGACGGGACTTGAACCCGTACGACTGTTAAGGTCACAGGATTTTAAGTCCTGCGTGTCTACCAATTCCACCACCCAGGCAAAAATTGATGTTTGTATCAATAAAAAAAGCCTTTTAGGCTTTTTTGAGCGAAAGACGGGTCTCGAACCCGCGACCTTAACCTTGGCAAGGTTACGCTCTACCAACTGAGCTACTTTCGCTTTTTAGGACTGCAAATGTAGTCACTTTTTAAAAATGAGCAAATTTTTTTTCGGTATTGTTCAAAGTTTTTTTAATACATAAAAAAGAAGGGGAAAGAAAAAGCGAAACGCCTGGTGCCTCAAAAAACAGTTAAACAAGCACAGCGTTTCGCTTGCACTATTGTGCCATAGCAAAGTTGGCATCAACCTCTGTATAAGCGTTTTTAGCCTGGTATTTTGTTTTTAATATTTGTTGTACTTGCTGCAATCTATAATTCAATCGTTGCTCAACTGGTATATTGGTATCATCAATTACATAAAAATTACTGTTAGGGTATAAGTTATTGTACGTATCAATAATATTAGTAGGGTTAAGTTGTGCATGATGATCCCACTTATTAAGCATAAGAAAAAAATTGAATTCATCAAATGCCTTAAAAATAGGGTCAGAAAGAATTTCAATAAAATTATTATGTGTATCCATTTTTTTACGAGGCTCAGTAGATGGGCAAAGTGCCGAAAACAAATCAGGTGAAGGAACAATATGCTTGGTTTCGTGTAAGCGGCGCTCAATTTCAGCAGCCAGGTTTTGCCCCACATATTTGTTTGATAATGTTTGTACCATAAAGCCAGGGGGGTAAGCAATACTTGTTAAATGGTGTGTTAAATGATAAGCGTAACGCTCTTTTCCAAACAATTGAAACATGAGTGTAGTTTTACCCCAATTATTAAACCCGACAATAAAATTTGCTCTACGCATGGTTTTCCAGTTTTCGTTTTATTGATATGTTACTATTAATGTATTGCAACAAAAATATAGTAATGTTTGCTGTAAAAAAATACAACTTTTGCAAAAATCTTACATACAAAAAAGGCGTAGAAATAAGCTAAAAAGAAGAAACAATAGTCAGATAAATTACTTTAAACTTGTTCTATTTTAGTAATAGCTCAATATGCGGGTGTTTTTTAATAATGTTTACAAGCGTGTTAAACAGTGTTTGAGGGGTAGAATTTCCATCTGGCGGCAAATTGGCCTGAGGTATATTATCGGTAAAGTTTTGTGTGATAACTACAGGGTAATCTAAATCAGATTTACTTTTTTCGCTATTTTCCCAAATAAGGGTTATTGGTTCCTGGTAGTTATGTACTCCATAACCACCCAATAATAAATCATTTAATACCTGTAGGTTTTTAGCATTTTGCCAGGGAATATTTTTTGAAAGAGCTTTTTCTGCTTCAATATAAAATCCATTGAGCGAAAAAAAATTATTACCGTTAATTGCAATTATTTTTTTGGTTTGTTGTGCGTTTTGCATCGTGTTATTAAAGCTTCAATAAAATTACTTGCTTTAACACCAAACAGCTAACCGTTTACCGAATATAAATGTTGATTTACCGAAAACGGGTTACTTACAACGTATCTAAATTGCAAAATCTAATAATTAAATATGTTAGAATATTTGCTTTTTAATACCCGGGCTTATTTTACCCCTAATATGCTGTTGGCGGTTTCAAGAAATTTTACCGACTCTTTGCCGGGTTCAGTTCCCGGAGGATAGCCGAGGCTGCCTATAGGCGATATTTGCAACTGATTTGTTTTAGCATCTTTACCAGGTTTAAACAACCATACAGTAGGAAAACCCTGCACCTGAAAAGTTTGTTGAAGGTCGTTATTTTGTTTGGTTAATTCAGGGCTTAGCTGTTTATGGCGAGGGAAGTCTAACTCCAATAAAATAACATTTTTTTGAGCCCATACAATAAAATCCGTTTTACTAAATACATTGTTTTGCAGTTTTATACACCAGCCGCACCAATCACTTCCGGTAAAAAAAGCAAAAACGGGCTTATTGGCTTTTATGGCTGCATCACTTGCCTCAAAAACACTGGTATACCATGTTAGTTTAGGTTGCTGGGCAAAACTTATACTACTTAATACAAATAAAAAGGCTGTTATAATGTGTTTTGCTTTCATGTAATTAGTTTTTACTTCTAAATAGTATATAAAGGTACAAAATTGTTATGTATTTTATGCACAATTTACGTGCCAATAAAAACGAAGGTAAACAGTACAACACGAAAAAGTATTTTTGCATTATAAAAAACAAATTTTATATTTGGTATTGATGGAAAAAATTGATGGTAAAACAGCAACATTAAGCATGCTTGATGCGCATACGTTGTTAGTTACTATGAAGGAAAACGAAGAAGTAGATTTGGATGCGGCCATTGAGAATTACAAAATAGCCACGCATCTAACAAAAGGAAAACGGTATGCATCATTAGTAGATGTTCGTGTATATGTAACAATTACTGACGAAGCAAAAAAGTATGCCGCCCAACCCGATATGTATACAAATGTTATTGCACAGGCAGTTGTTATAACATCATTAGCAACACGCTTACTGGCTAATTTTTTAATAAAATTTACTACATATAATAAAGATGTAGAAATGAAAATTTTTAATGATTATGATGTGGCGTTAAAATGGCTCAAAGAAAAAGTGGCTGAAGAGCAGCAGGTAAGTTTAGCTGAAAACAATTAGAAATTATTTTTAGTACGATATACCTCCCATTCCCAGGCTGTTTTCATCATACTGGTAATATCATGTCCACATTTCCACCCTAAAGTATTTTGTACTTTACTACTATCAGAATATACAGCTATAACATCGCCAGCGCGGCGTTCGCCTATTTTGTAATCTAATTTTTTACCAGAAATTTTTTCGAACGCAGCAATAGCTTCAAGTACAGATACTCCATGGCCGCTGCCCAGGTTAAACACCTCGTAGTTGTTTTTGTTTTTATGCGCCAACAAATAATCTAATGCTAAAACGTGTGCATTTGCAATATCGGTTACATGTATATAATCTCTAATGCAAGTGCCATCTCGTGTTGGGTAATCTCCGCCTAATACCGTAAGTTGGGGATATTTACCAATAGCTGTACCAGTAATTAAAGGAACTAAATTATTAGGTTTGCTTATAGGCCACTCGCCTATTTTAGCTGATACGTGCGCACCCACCGGGTTAAAATAACGTAAGGCAATTGCATTAAAAGCAGCGTGTTGTTTGCAAAAATCAATCAACATGCTTTCGCCAATTTGCTTAGTGTATGCGTAAGGCGATTCTGCTTTAGGGATTACCGTATTTTCATCAACTGGAAGGGTTTGTACATTGCCATACACCGAACAGGATGATGAAAAAATTACATTATTTACCGTATGTTTTTCGCATAAAGCCAATAAGTTTACTAAAGAGGTAATGTTATTGTGGTAATATTTAAGTGGGTTTTCAACAGACTCGCCAACCGCTTTAAAGGCAGCAAAATGAATTACTCCATCAATTTCATTCTCTAAAAAAAGTTTGTCAAACTCTTTTTCGTTGCATAAATCAATATTATAGGTTTTAAACTGTTTACCTGTAATTTGTTGTATTTGTGTATAGACTTTAGGCGATGAATTAAAAAAACAATCAACAGAAACTACATTATAATTATCATCAGCTAATAACTCAATAATAGTATGCGAGCCTATATAGCCGGCACCACCCGTAACTAAAACAGTTTTTTTATCAGGCATTTGCACCGCGTTTTAAAAATATAGATGCTATGAACGATGAAAATATACCAAACATTAGCATACTAAATAGTTTATATGTTGTGTCTTTAAAGGCTGATAAATCATTAATTTCATCATTAATCATTTTCGTTATTTGGTCTGAGGTAAATTTTTTGCCTTCTTTTTGAGCTTGCTCTAAAATTATACCTGGGCCTTTTGTCTGTTTAAAATTAACAAAATAGTCGTGCAATTCTTTTTCGTAAAAAATATAATTAAATACAGCAAAAATAATTACTGCCACTAAAATAAACGATAACCCTTCTTTTAAAGCATCTTTACCACTAATTTGCCCTCCCCTTTCCCTTCTAACTAAAAAAATTAAAAGAAAAACCATTGGGGTTATTAGCAATAATGAAAAAATGTGCGAAAAGTATCCAATTGAAGTAATTTGCAGGCCAGCATAAAAAATATACATCTTAAAAGCTATTACCAGTATACTGTATACAACAGCAAATAAAAACGGTTTTTGTTTTAGCATGTTCAATAAAAAATTAACCGTTCATACTAACCAAAAACTCTTCGTTAGATTTTGTTCCTTTTATATGGCTGCGTAAAAACTCCATAGCTTCAACCGGTGTCATATCGCTTAAGTGTTTACGCAATACCCAAATACGTTGCAGGCTATTGGCATCAATTAATAAATCATCTCTACGGGTAGAAGAAGCTGTTAAATCAATAGCAGGGTATATACGTTTATTAGCAATTTTTCTGTCTAATTGCATTTCCATATTACCGGTTCCTTTAAACTCTTCAAAAATTACCTCATCCATTTTAGAACCGGTATCTATTAAAGCGGTAGCTAATATAGTAAGTGAACCTCCGTTTTCTATTTTACGGGCTGCACCAAAAAAACGTTTTGGTTTATGTAAAGCACTAGCATCAACACCACCTGTTAAAACTTTACCCGATGCAGGCGCAACTGTGTTATACGCTCTTGCTAAACGAGTTATAGAGTCTAAGAGAATAACTACATCGTGCCCGCACTCAACCATACGTTTTGCTTTTTCAAGCACCGTATTGGCAATACGTACGTGTTTTTCAGCCGGTTCATCAAATGTAGATGATACCACCTCAGCTTTTACACTACGTGCCATGTCGGTAACCTCTTCAGGGCGCTCGTCTATTAATAAAATAATTAAATATGCTTCAGGATGGTTGTGTGCAATTGCGTTAGCCACCTCTTTTAATAAAACGGTTTTACCCGTTTTTGGTTGCGCAACAATTAAACCACGTTGCCCCTTGCCTATTGGGCAAAATAAATCCATCACACGAGATGAAAGTGTTTCTTGCGGGTGACCTGTTAATTTAAATTTTTCGTAAGGGAACAAAGGAGTTAAATAGTCAAAAGGTACTCTATCACGCACCCAGGCAGGATCACGGCCATTTATTTGATCTACTTTTACTAAAGGAAAATATTTTTCACCTTCTTTTGGCGGGCG
>DATFTU010000542.1:0-3599 GCA_035261565.1 Bacteroidia bacterium | reverse complement strand
TTTCGAGATGCTTAATGGTTATGCTTTCTTTTTTCTTTTCAAGTTCTTCAATGGTTTCTTTTTCGTGCGCTAATAAATTAGCCACGTGTTTTTTTATTACATGTAGGGCAATTGTTTTTTTACCATTTTCGTTAGCGGGCTCTTTATAATATTCGGTAAAAACTTCTTCGGCTATTTGCGGGTATATTTTCTCTAAAGCTGAAATGTTTTTCTTGTAAAGAATTTTTTCTATAAGCGGGCTGTAAATTTTTTCTAATGTTTTGTGAATGATGTTACCAATGGCAGAAGCTTCCATGTTTTCATCCACCTCGTCGGGCTCTTTAATGTTGGCAAT
This sequence comes from Bacteroidia bacterium, assembly GCA_035261565.1. Lineage (GTDB taxonomy): Bacteria > Bacteroidota > Bacteroidia > B-17B0 > Aurantibacillaceae > PALSA-968. The sequence continues at coordinate 3,265 of DATFTU010000542.1, read as the reverse complement.
AAAACGGTAATAAAATTTAAGCTCGCACTCTTTATACGTGTTTAGCGAAGTGGGGGATATACCTTTTTCTGATTGTGCTTTTTCGGTTAGTCTGCTAAGTACACTTTCAGTTTTTTGAATGTGAACTTCAAACTCCTGTTGCCCCTGGCTTACCGGTAGCGATAAAATTTTTTCTTCAATGACGGCTTGCTTGTTTTTTTCTTTTAACTCAGATAAAAGCTGGGTTATAAAACGGCTTTTTTCGCCCTTACCAAATGTATCTGTTTCAGTATTGTAAATTAAAGCTGCTTTGTTTACACGTTGCAATAAGCGGTAAAAGTGATAGGCATAAATGGCATCTTTTTCGCTATACAAAGGCATTTGTAAAAAACGCTTTAAATCATCAGGAATAAATGAGGCCCCCGATTTGCCTGCCGGTAAAACATTTTCGTTTACCGATAGCATAATGATGTTATCAAAATCGAGCGTACGGGTTTCGAGCACGCCCATAATTTGCAAGCCGCTTAAAGGCTCGCCGTAAAAGGGAATGCCATTTGGTGCAAGGGTTTGTTTTACCAATATTTTTAAAGCCTTTAAGCTTGTTTCGGGATTATTGATAAAGGCTTGTTGCAATGTATTTAATTGTTGCTGAAAAGTAAGAGCCGTTTCTAATTCTAATGAGCGGTGTTGCGTTGCGTGCATTTTTTGAATCAGCTTTTCGTTGAAACTGCATAAACGGTTTACAAAATCGCTTACCGATGTAAAGGGAGATAATAAAGGCTCAACATCGATAAAGGTGTCGCCCAGCCAGGTTTTTAATAAATCTGTACGTAAATAAATTATGTTGCTTTGGTTTATTTTTTTTATGGTTTTGTGTAAAGCCGCATTATCATTAACCAACGTGGCAACAAGCGGATTATAAAGGATAGATAACACATCTTTAAAATAAAACGCGTCATCGGGTTTTTTGTTCAGATGCATTTGTATAGTTTCTTCATACAAACCATAGAGAGGAGTTATGTGTGTAGGGTACTCTAAAGTAATGTTTACCGCATTTATTGTTGAAGGCAGCGCGCTTAATACAGGCAATAATAATGTTTCATCAGCTAATACAATGGCTGTTTTTTGCAGTTGTGTATCCTGCTCTAAAATTTTATTTAAGGTTTGCATGGCTGCGGCGACCTGTGCCATACGGCCTGCCACACCTGTAATTTCGATATGCTTAACCGATGTAGTTAAAGCATCCGATAAAAAATTAGTTTGCTTGGTAAAGCGTGTAAAATGCTTGCGCAAAAAAGAGCCCGCCTCTTGTGCCGAATCTTTTACATAATACGTATCAGCATCCCACAATATATCGGCAATTTTTTCTCCCACTAAAAACGAAATTATTTTCTCTTCGGCTAAGTTGACCGCGTTAAACCCGCAAAAAAGTATTTTTTTGTAAGGCAGCGTGTAACCGTTTTTTAACACGCTTTCGTATGCCACTCTGTATGATAAGCCTTGCCATGCCTGGTTGTTTTGCAGGGCTGCTGCTTTCATTAACTTATACACTTTGCCCAGGTTTTGCATAAAGGCCAGGTAATTCTCCTGCATGGCCGATAATTTTTCGGCGCCCAAACTCCAGCTTTCAATTTCTTTTATGTTGCGCAGGTTTTCAAAAATGGTTTCGGGTTCAATCAGGTAACGGTCTATCTCATTAAAATCCTGCATTACCTGTGGCGCCCAGCGTAAAAATTGCTCGAACGAAACAGCACTGGCTTCTACAACTTTACAGTACGTATTATACAACTCAAACGTAAGCGTAAGCTCTGACGCGGTTGGCAGCTGCGATATTTTTTCTACAAAGTCTTCGGCCGAAATTATTTCAGGAATCCACGATGGTTTATTTAAAATGCCTGCTAAATGTTTTTTTAAATACAGGCCGCCACGTTTGTTAGGCAGCACCACACAAAGCGAATCTAAATCATTCGCATAATTTTTGTGTATGTGTTGTGCTACTAATTCTAAAAAATATGGCATTTTTGCGCAATGGATTCGCTGCTTGAAAGTATAAAATATCCGCAATATAGGCGGTATAAAAACGGGTTGAGTTATTTTAAAATACTATCGCCTGTTTTGTGCGAAGAAATTAAAGTGGTTGGCAGCAAACGGTTAACTTATACTATAGAAGCCAAACAATATCCTGAAAAAGTTTTTATAAACGATTTACTTTTAAATTATGAGTTGTTTGCCGATGAGGTTAGTGAAGCTGAATATGAAAAACAAAAACCGAATTAGTTTTCGGCCTTCTCAATCGTGATGCCCACATCCATAATAAGAAACAGCGGGTCTATTTCGTTTTTATTGCCGTAGCGCATAGCCTGTTCAAAAGCAAATTTATATTTACCGGCTTGTTTAAAGTGCGCGTTTTTTTTAAACAGAATAACATTGTCATACAAATCGCCCATGCCTTTGCCCAGCCAGTGGCCTTGCTCATCGGCCAAAATACACTCAATCGTATCTACCGATGTGGTTTGGTTAGGATACGTTGTATGCAGAAATAAGAACAAGTTTTTATAAGCGTATGTTTCGGCATTGCGCACGTTTATATATACGTTGTATAACTGATTGGTGTCGGTTATATCGGTTTCAAAATTTATCCGCTGTTTGGCAGGCCAGCCTTTATCTTCTTCAATACGTTCGTATTTGGTATAAACTACATTTTTGTTGCAAGCCGCTAAAAAGCAAACCGCTAAAAGGCATGATACTATTTTAAAAAAACGCGGCATGTTTATTTCGTGTTTTTTCTGTTTTGTTTTTGGTTGTTGTTGCGCCTGCGGTTTGGGTTGTTGTTGTGGTGTTGCTTTCCGCCACCATGACCATGCTGTTTCTTTTTATCGAAACGGTTGATGTTATCTTTACCAACTGCACTTTCAAAATCAGGGTGTTTAAGCGGTTGCTGAGGTGTTTTTATTTTTACTTCTTCAACCAATTCTTCGGGGTGAATGCCCTGCTTGTTCCACTCAACAATTTGTTTTACTCTATCTACAGTAAGCTGTATAAATGTTTGCGCATTGCCTTCGTACGAAAACCACATCAAACGTTTAAAAATATCTGTTTTTTGGTGAAAGGCTCTGCCTTGTTTTGTAACCAGTTTTAAATTATCGGTTTGCGGAAAATCTTTAACGGCATCTAAATACGAATCTAACTCATAGTTCAGGCAGCATTTTAATTTGCCGCATTGCCCGGCTAATTTTAGCGGGTTTAACGATAATTGCTGATAACGCGCCGCACTTGTATTAACAGT
>DATFTU010000541.1:0-2307 GCA_035261565.1 Bacteroidia bacterium | reverse complement strand
AACACCTTTAAAGCTATGGGCGTTACCGAAAACATTGAGTTTATTGATACACCAATTGATATACGCGATAAATACCAGTATTTTACCGAAGCCACTATGAGCAAGCTGCAAAAAGCGGGCTACACAAAACCTTTTGCCACCTTAGAAGAAGGCGTTGCCGATTATGTAAAAAATTACCTGGCTCTTCATACATATTTTTAAGTAAATTACCGGTATAAAAAATAAGCCATGCCAACAAAAACTACAACGGTTGAGGATTATGTAAACGAATTACCCGCCGACCGCAAGCAAGCCATTACCGAATTACGTAAGGTTATTAAAAAAAATCTGCCCAAGGGTTTTGCCGAAGAAATAAGTTATGGCATGATAGGTTATGTGGTGCCACTTAGTAAGTACCCAAAAGGTTACCATTGCAACCCAAGTTTGCCATTGCCTTTTATAAATGTTGGGTCTAAAAAAAACTTTATCGCTTTGCACCACATGGGCGTATATGCCAGTAAAGATTTGCTTGATTGGTTTACTAAGGAATATCCCAAGCATTGCAAAACAAAACTCGATATGGGCAAGGGCTGTATTCGTTTTAAAAAGATGGATGATATCCCTTATAAACTAATTGGTGAATTATCGGCAAAAATTAGTCCTGATAAGTGGATTGAGATGGTTGAAAGCACCTTCGTTAAAAAAAAGTAATTACTTAACCAGTTTCATTATATCCGCATAGCGAATGTTTGAGTGCGATTCGTGATAAATGCACTCGCAGCCACTAATAATCAACACCTGTGGCGATTGATGCTCAATGCCAAACTGCTCGGCAATAGCGTTTGATATATCCCGATGATTCAACAAATCTAAATAATAGGGTTTTATATGCTGGCTGTCTTCGTTTTGCCAGTTACTCTCTAAACGGTTAAGCGCCATGTTGCTGATACTGCAACGCGTGCTGTGTTTTAAAATTAAAACAGGCATGGTTTTAGATTCTTCTATAATCAAATCCAGTTGGGTTATATCCGTTAGCGCATTCCATTTCATAACACAAAGTTACCAAATGCTAAGAAGTTTTTTAGCATCCGTTTAAATATATTTGTAAATAGCAACATCTTTAAAAACCTAAAAAATGAAAAAAATAGTTTTAGCAGCTTTTATAGCCATATGTACAAACATACACGCACAAAATAATGTAGTAGGCCAAATGTTTCCTATGATTACCGGCGAGACATTTGACGGTAAAAATGTTGTGTTGCCCGAAGCCTGCAAAGGCAAACCCACTATAATTGGCATTTGCTTTAGCAAAGCCGCCGAAACCGATTTACGCACCTGGCTAAACCCTGCTTACAATCAGTTTGTGGTTAAAAAAGATACCACCAATGCCTTTGGCGCAGCCGTTGCGTACGATATTAATTATTACTTCATCCCAATGCTTAACCTGGTTAATCAGGTACTTGAAAAATCGAGCCAGGATAAAATACGTAAACAAACCGATAAAGAATTTTGGCCCCACTTAATGTTTTACTCGGGCGGTTTAAAAGAGTACAAAAAAACTTTTGGCATTGATAATACCGATTTGCCTTACTTTTTTGTGTTAGATAAAACCGGAAAAATTGTTCATGTAGAAAAAGGCATTTATACCGAAAAGAAAATGAATGCTATGGAGGATTTTCTGGAAGAAGATTAATCCCGCTTTTAAACCTCATTTATTTCCCCATTACCTTTTATCATTTTTAATTAGGTGTAAACTCAATAAGGTTTACTTTTAAAATATTAATTACAAGTACATGAAAAAAACAATTGTTGCCCTTTCATCCATTGCTCTATTAGCTGCCTGTGCAGGCCAAAAAACCGAACAACAAAAAGAAGTAATAAAACTAACGTACCCGCAAACCAAAAAAGGTACGCAGGTTGATGATTACTTTGGCACCAAAGTATCAGACCCATACCGTTGGCTGGAGGATGATAACAGTGCCGAAACCAAGGCATGGGTTGATGAAGAAAATAAAGTAACTTTTTCGTACTTAGATAAAATTCCGTTTAGGGAGAGTGTAAAAAAACGCCTTACCCAATTATGGAACTATGAGAAATTATCGCCCCCTGTAAAAAAGGCAGGTATGTATTTTTCTTTTTATAATAATGGCTTACAAAACCAGGCAGTGCTTTGCATGCAAAAAAGCCTGAAAGATGCCCGTGTTGAATTAATAGATCCAAACAAACTGGCAGCCGATGGCACGGTCTCTTTTTCGGGCTGGGATGTATCTAAAGATGGCAAGTATTTGGCGTACGGCATTTCTAAAGCCGGAAGCGATTGGGTTGAAA
>DATFTU010000540.1:0-5840 GCA_035261565.1 Bacteroidia bacterium | reverse complement strand
TGAGCGATTGGGATTTCCGTATCGAATCTAAAAAAGGCAACGTGCGCACTACAGCTGCCACCCCATCTATTGTATATTTAAACCCTGCCATATCTAATTACTACATTCAGTTAGAGCGTATATCAAAAGGCATGGCGCAACTTAGTGTATTTACCGATTCATCTTACAGCACACATGTTGCGGGCTCTCCGGTAACATTTGTTATCGATAGCACTATTACAGGTTTAAACACCATACAGCATGGCACATCAACCCCGGGTTGGTACTATCGTTATAATAACGCAACTATTGATAACGATACCATTTGCGATGACGGAAACTTTACACCAACTTGTTCAGCTAACTTTACATATACCATTGGCACCGGCGGACAAGTAAGCTTTACCAACAATGGTGCAAGCTCTTATAACACATGGGCTTTTGGCGATGGCAACACAAGCAATACACTTAACCCAACTTACACATATTCGGTTAACGGAGTTTATAACGTACAGGAAAACGTTACCGACTCGTCAGGCAACATAATTTGCAGCAACGTACAATCGGTTACAGTAGGCGGTATTGCCTGCAACACTATTGCACCGGTGGTTTCGTATACATTGGTACCCGATTCGTTACCGCACTATTGGGATATTTACGTTAACTATCCTTTGCAGGATGTAAACGCCGTTTGGAACTGGGGCGATGGCACATCATCAGTAGGTTTATATGCTTCGCATAGTTACAGTGCTCCAGGCAATTACAATATATGCGTAACGGCTTACAACGCCTGCAACGATTCTGTAACCTATTGCCAAACCGATTCTATTTACCGCATGGCATATAACACCAGCAGCGTCATGTCGTTTGTTAGTGTTAAGTCAGTCAATGCAACAACAGGCATAAACAAAATACAAGAAGTTGAGTTAGCCTTATACCCTAACCCAAGCAACGGTTACTTTACCATACAAGCTGGTGCACAGCCACAAACCCTGCAAGTGTTAGACTTAAACGGAAACCTGGTATTAACCCAAACCATAAGCGGCACCACCGTGGTTGATGCCAGCAGTTTAACTAATGGGGTATATAACCTAAGCATTATTAGCAACGGCAAACCACAAAACAAAAAACTGGTTATTGTAAAATAATCAAATCAATATTTTCAATTTTAAAAAAGCGGCCATCTGAAAAGGTGGCCGTTTTGCTTTAGTTAAATAAGCTAATGCTTTTGTTTAATATAAATATCTGTAATGCTATCGTGGGCTACTATAATGTTCCATCCGTTATTTACCAAACTAAAAAGCGGGTCTTTCCCTAATTCAACTTTTGGGTCTACATAGTCGGGTTTGTCATATTCGCAGCCTCTTGGCACATCATCACAGGGGGCTTTTGTTTCTGTAAAAGTCGTCAGGTCTATTTTAACATACTTGGTTTTTAATCCTTCGCCCTTGTATAAATAAAGCAGGCTGCCAAAAAAATACGAATTTCTAAAATAGGTAAAGCCCTTAGTTTTAAAAACCTTTATTTTATTCCAGGTTTTCATATCGTATAACACCAAATACGTTGGGTTATAATCATACGAAACCAATAAATAGTTTTTTACATCATCAATTAATATATCGTTAGCCGAATAAAATTTTTCATCCGCTGATAGTTGCAACGAAACCAATAGCTTATACTCCGGCGGAATGTTCTGCCCCATTCCTTTTAAGGCTACGGTAAGCAATAAAAATGTTTTAAATAAAAATTTCATACAAGGTTAAAGGTAAAGTTATTTTTTCTTCAACTAAAATTCACCATGTATAATTTATGTATGCTTACTGTGGTTTTGCGCATATGGGCAATACCATACGGCAAGCAACAACTTTTTGTTTGCACATGCCCGGGTTCCATTTTGGCATGGCGTTTATTACACGTTGCACTTCGGCCTCTAAAGCCGGGCAATCTTTTGGGTTTAGCAGTTTAAAAAAACGGGCCGTGCCATCGCTTTGTATTTCAATATAAATTTTAAGTGTACCATACCGGCAAGTGCTATCAATTAGCAATTGTAAATTACTGCTCATATATTTTACAAGCTCTGCACTCCCACCTTTAAACTCAGGCTGTTTATCGGGGTTTGTACAATAGTATGTTTTACTCTCTTTATCATACTGCCGGTTGCAGGTGGTATCGGTAGGCAGCAGGCAAATTACACCTTGTGCTTTAATATTTACACTTACTATAAAAAATATAAAAAGTAACCTTATCATTTTATTTACAATATTTAGCCAGTGCTTTTTCCGAATCTTTTCTTCCAAGCCTCACAGCCTGCGTCCAGTCAGAGCAGGCTCCCTGCATATCATTTAAAAATTTTTTAGTGAGCCCCCTGTCGTGGTGCGCATCGGCATCGTCTGGCTTTAACTGAATAGCCTTATTTAAATCAGCCAAAGCCAGATCGTATTTTTTTAAATAATAGTTAGCCATCCCCCTGTCGTGATATGCGTTTACATACGCAGGGTTTAACTCAATGGCTTTATTGTAATCATCCATAACCCAATCAAACCCAACCGATAAACGTTTGGCATTAGCACGGTTATAGTAAAAAGTAGCCACTGTGGGGTCTAACATAATGGCCTGTGTATAATCATCAATGGCAGCTGTGTAATTTTTTAATTTTGCTTTTACGTTGCCTCTATTAAAATAAACCCTTGCAAACGTTGGCTTTAACGCAATTACTTTTGTATAATCGGGCAAGGCGCTTTCATAATCGCGTAATTTTACTTTTAGCAATCCGCGTTGGTAGTATGCATCGGCATAAGCAGTATCGGTTTCAATAGCATGCGTATAATCTGCAATGGCATCTTTAAAATTTAATAAGCGGCTTTTTACTTCGGCACGCTTGTAATACAAAACCGCGTTATTGGGTGCTGCACTCAGCTGCTGTGTGTAGGTTGCAATAAGCATGTTTGCCGAATCGAGGCTTATAACACCCGGCTTGCTTTCGGCATCATTACTTTGCGCACAAAGTGTGGTAACCCAAAAAAGAGTACTTATAAATAACTGTTGTTTCATATAATTCATTCTAACTCACTCTCTTGCTTGTTTATTTTTAAAAACAAAATCAGCTGCAATATAAAAAGCAGAATGGGCAAACATACCAGTGCATAAATTACAGTATCCATGCCAACCGCAGCTCTGATAAAAGCCACAGATATAAACACGTTTAAAAAATTAAACATGCCCGATGTTAAAAATAAAATACTATTGTACCATTTTTTAGATTCGTATAACAACAAAAAACAAAGCAGCGCCACCGGTATTGAGTAAAACATGCTAAGCATCATAATTCCGAAAAAAATCATTCCCGAATAATCCATAGTTAACGACGCCAAATACCCAAACAACAAAATGCTTAACACAATAAGTGCCGAGTATCTTATATGTAATTTTGTTTTGGCGGTCATTTAAAAAATAAAAATACAAATTATTAAAACCTGAAACCAATGCTTATGCGTAAAACACATGCGTTAGCGTTTACACCTTTTATTTTAGTAATGGTTTCGGGCAATATATAATGGCTGTAATAACCCGGCCCCATAACTTGTTGTACACCGTTAGGGCCATAATAAATATCAGTAACACTAATAGTTGATGTGCCATGCGTGTGTTGCGTGGCTGTCCAAAAACAGCTTGCACCAAAACCACTCTCAAAAGTGGCAAACAAACGTTTGCGGTCTAATATTTTTATACCCAAACCGCCCATTACATTTAAACTATTTACCTGTTGCGCGTAAAGCACAATACTATCACTGGTACTATATAAATAACTTCCCTGCGGCGGGTTATGCGAGTAGCCATAATCATGGCTTTTATGAGCCATATAATTTTGATAATAAAAATCGGCAAATATATACGCGCTAAATTTTTTATTGCCCCAAAACGTATGCTGAAAACCCGCACCACCCTGCGTTGTTTTTTGATAATTGTTTTGCTGCAAATCATCATACGCAATAGTGCCGTGGTTAACTTTGCTGTAAGCACCCCATACCCTGATGGCATTTTCAGGGCTTATAAAATACTTTGCCTGCAGGCCAACAACGGGCGTAACTCTTCTCAAGTCATCAAAGCAATCGGGGGCATAATAAAAAGTAATTGGCATAACAGCAACTTCGTACTTGGGGTAAATGCTTTGCGGCAATTCGGTATCGGGTAATGTATCACTTTGTGCCAAGGTTGGTATAAAACTGCACAAGCATACAATAAAACAAATAACATACGGCATTAGTTGCTTAACGCAAACAACTAATAATTATTGTAAAATTTATTTAACCACAACCAGTTTTTTGGTTACAGTACCCTCATTGCTTACAATGTTTACACTATATACACCTGCATTTAAGTTGCTTATATCTATAGTGGTTTTATCTTGAATAAATTGGTTAAGCACCAATTTGCCGTTTACATCAAAAACAAAAAGCATTTGTTTATCGTTAGCAGTAGTTTCTATAGTAAAACTATTTTGTGCCGGGTTGGGTAACATCCTAACCTGGTTTGTATTACCATGTTGCTCTATACCACCTCCAACAGCCAAACAGTAACTGCAGGCATCAGAGCCTGTGTATGTATTGCTGCCGTGCGCACTTATAAAAGCCTCTAAACAACTATCGGTATATATTTTTATATTGTTGTTAAACTTACAACTAAGAGCCTCAGCAAAGCTTGCCGCCGAACATGATGAAACTGAACTATAAAAACCATTTGAATAAGATGCATATAAAAATAACGGATGAGTTACGTTACCAACGCCTTCAATCATTTCTAACGTAAGGTTGGTTGATACGGCATGGTTGCGCAAATAAAAATGGCGGAAATAACTGTTTATGTAGTCGTGTTGCATCCTAACCGAATCAACCGTATAAACCCCACTACTCATAAGGGGTGTAGAGTATGTAAAGTTATATGTAATCGTATCGCCTTGCGTTAACGAAAAATTGTACAACAAATCCTCGGTAGTATTACAGTTTTGAATAAAGTACACTTTTTTAGCCACAGTATCCTCACGCATTAAACCCTCAAATGCAGTCTGATTAAAAAACACGGTATTGTTTACTTTTTTGTAATGCTTGCCGTTGTATAAACTATCGTCACTGACCACCCATCTGTTAGGAATACCACCGGCCATGTTAGCACTTGCATCAACACAATTGCTTAATGTTTGTTGCGCATTATTTTGCTTTAAAGTTGTCATACAACTTGCCACAATATCAAACTCGGTAACCGTGTCGGCCAACAATTTTTGATACTGATATATGGATGCCGGACCATTTATTACGTTTACTGTAACCATAGTACTATTGCTGGCTACACGATAAACCGTATCATTTTGGCAATAGGTGTTTGTGCATAAGTTGGCATCAGTAATCGTTAAGCAAATATTGTATTTAGCCGGTACGCTATAGGTATGGCTTGGGTAAGGAGTTGTAGAGTTGGCCGATGCATCGCCCCAGTTCCAGCTATAGGTAAAAGGTGTTGTGCCACCCGTAACCGAAGGGAAAACATCCCAAACGTGCGGCGTGGCATCTTGCATTAAGGTATAGGTTATGGCAATAGGTGCCGGCTGTGTAAGAGTTGCTGTGGTACTATCCTTACAACCATTGGCATCAGTAACCACGCAAGTATATGTGCCGGCCGATAAGCCCGTACCAACAGGTTGGTTTTGTAAATTACTCCAGTTATACATATAGGCCGGTGTGCCACCTGTTACAGTAGCCGTAGCTGAGCCATTGCTTAAGCCACTACAAGTTGGGTTTACTTGCGATACCGTTAAGGTTAATGCAGGTGGTTGTGTAAGGGTTACCATAATACTATCCTTACAATTGTTT
>DATFTU010000539.1:0-2569 GCA_035261565.1 Bacteroidia bacterium | reverse complement strand
CGTTGGCTTTTAATGCATCCAACATGCGCTGCGCTTCCCCCTTACTCATTTGCGGCTGCTGCGGTTCCTGCTTTTTATCTTTGTCGTTATTTTTATTATCTACATTTTTCTTTTGGTCTTGCTTGTCTTTATCATCTTTTTTATCCTTATTGTCTTTATTTTGCTGCTGTTGCTTTTGTTGCTCTTGAAGTTTTTTTAACGTATAAGCTAAATTGTAGCGGGTATCTTCATCTTTAGGGTTTAGCTTTAACGAGTTTTTGTACGCTGTTATAGCTTCATTATAGCTTTTAGTTTTTAAATATGAGTTACCTAAATTATGAAAAGCTTTTGAAAGCGAGTCTTTATTACTGTTATTCTTTATATAGGTATTGTATTGGCCAATTGCATCGGTGTATTTGCCTTGTTTATAATAAGCATCGCCCAGGTTAAAGTTAGATTTATAGTAATTATTTTTTTCTTTCAACGATTCATTATAATATTGCTCGGCCTCTTCATACTTTCCGCCAAAATAACTTTTGTTACCCTCGCGTAAATTATGTTTTTCTTTCTGCGCAAAAAATGTGCCGGCACTTAAACAAAATAATATGCAGAAAAAATATTTCATCATTTTTTAAATAAGTTTAGTTTTCTCCACCAGTTATTAATGCGCTCGCTTATTACAAATTCAATTAATAAAAACAACAAACTTGCCCCAATAAACCATTGAAACTGGTCTTCGTAATCGGTATACATTTTAGACTCAAATTGTTTTTTTTCCAACTCATTTACTTTATCCAGCACGGCATCTAAACCAACATCGGTATTGTTTGCTTTTACATATACGCCATTTGCAGCGCCTGCAATACTTTGTAATAGTTTTTCGTTTAGTTTGGTAACAACAGTGTTGCCTTCTTTATCTTTTCGATATCCGGCCTGAACGCCATTATTGTATATGGGTATTGGCACCCCGGCATCTGACCCTATACCGATAGTGTTAATAGAAACACCTGTTTTTTCTACTTCTTCGGCTGCTTTAATGGCATCTTCTTCATGGTCTTCTCCATCTGTAATAATAATGATGGCTTTATTTTTTCCTTCATCTTTACCAAACGACTCGCTTGCTTTCTGAATGGCAGCGCTAATATCGGTTCCTTGCCGCTCAATAATATTAGGTGTTATGGCATTTAAAAATAATTTAGCCGAACTATAATCAACTGTAATAGGTAACTGTGTATACGCATCGCCGGCAAAAACAACAATACCCAACCTATCACCCTGCAATTTATCAATCATTTGCTCGATAGCCTGCTTAGCACGCTCTAAACGGTTAGGTTTTAAATCTTCAGCTAACATGGAGTTAGACACATCCAAACAAATCATAATATCAGCCCCTTCACGTTTTACATCCTGTATTTTACTGCCGGTTTGTAAATTGCAAATACCCAGTATTAAAAAGATAAGCGCCAGTGTGTACAAAATAAATTTTACGGTTTGCTTGCCACGCGAAACATCAGGTATCATAGCTAAAATAAGTGGGTAATCGCCCAGTTTTTTCAGCATTTTTTTGCGCCACACAATGGTAAAAATAAAAACAGCAATTAGTACCGGCACAAGTGTCAGTGCCCACAAATACTCGGTATGTTGAAACTTAAACATTTATGGCAGCGAACGGATTACCGTTTTTTTAATTATAAACTCTAATAATAATAATAAAGCGGCGGCAATAGCAAAAGGCAAAAAGTGCTCAGACTTGTTTGAGAAACTTTTTTCGCTGATGATAGATTTTTCCAGTTTATCAATGTCTTTATAAACGTTGCGCAAGCTTGCATTATCAGTAGCTCTAAAATATTTTCCGCCTGTTTCTTCCGCAATTTTCGACATGGTTGGTTCGTCAATATCCACATCTACATAATCATATTCCATTTGTCCGTTAGGGAACATGGCAACCGGAGTTAATGCTTTACCCTTAGTACCCACACCAATAGTATACACACGCACACCAAATGTTTTAGCAATGTCGGCAGCGGTAAGCGGTGCAATTTCGCCAACGTTATTTACCCCATCTGATAATAAAATAACCACTTTGCTTTTTGCCTTGCTTTCTTTTACACGGGCAACGGCATCGGCTAAACCCAAACCAATAGCAGTACCACTTCCCATATCACCTGCATTAATATCGGTAAACAGGTTTTTAATTACCGTATGGTCGGTAGTAAGCGGGCATTGGGTAAATGCCTGAGCACCAAAAATAACCAATCCTACTCTGTCATTAGGACGGGAGTCAATAAACTCTTTAGCCACTTCTTTAGCAGCTTCCATACGGTTGGGTTTAAAATCTTTAGCAAGCATGGAGTATGATACATCTATACTCAATACAATATCTATACCTTCAGTTTTTATATCCTTCCAACTGCTGCGCGATTGCGGACGAGCTAAAACAACAATTAAAAGGGCCACGGCAAATAGCCTGAATGCAAAAACCACATGGCGCAGCATTGCCTTATATGACATTTTTATACTACCCAAGTTTTGAAACGAGGAGTAATTAAACTCAGCTTCCTGCCTTTTTAGTTTAAACAAGTACCAGGCA
>DATFTU010000538.1:0-2153 GCA_035261565.1 Bacteroidia bacterium | reverse complement strand
ATAAAAAAAGTGACCAGTATGATTATGTTATGGGTTTTAATAATAGTACAACAAGCCCACCACCCGTTATGACAAATGAAAACCTAAACCAGTATTTTAGCTTGAATAATTTTGGTGTACAAAATGACGGGATAAATTTTTATTATGTAGAAGCAGGTTCGCCGGCCAACCATACTATTGGCAATAGCAGTATTGCAGCGGGTTACGTAATGACCGATTACTCTATAACACGGGCTATTAGGGTTGCGGGTGGATTACGGGTAGAACAAGCCAATATTTTTACCGATTCATATAAATTTGACTCTTTACATTATGCAGCTAACGACCCACGCAGGACATATAGTACACAATTTCCGCTTCTTAACCCGGGCAAATTAAATACGTTTAATTATTTACCAAGCGCAAACGTAGTTTACAAACTTAATAAAGATGAAGAGGCACCTATGAACTTACGCGCCAATTTTAGCCAAACAGTTGCCCGCCCAAGCATAAGAGAGCTATCAGATATAGCTGTTTATGATTATGCGCAAAGAAATTTTGTATTTGGCAATTCTGACCTTAAGCCTGTGCAAATTAAAAACTACGACTTAAGGTATGAGTGGTATTTTAAAAACAGAGATAATTTTTCGATAGGCGGATTTTATAAAGATTTTAAAAACCATATAGAGCTTGTAAACGCCGGTGCATTAACCTGGCAAAATACCGACAGATCGTATGTAGCGGGTGTTGAAATTGAAGGCAAGAAAAATATTTTTAAAAATTTAGATTTAATTGCCAACGCTACTTTTGCCAACTCAAGTACCAGTTATACCAGGCAGCGCATTTCTGTATCGGGCCAAGGCACAAAAGAGTATACTCCTTTAGACCACGTAAGCCACCCCATGTTTGGCCAGGCTCCTTACATTGTAAACTTTATATTAGCCTATAGCCTTGAAAAAATAGGGCTTAATGTTACTTTAAGTTACAACGTGCAAGGGCGCAGGCTTGCTATTTCGTCAAGCAATCCTTCTATACCTGATGTATACGAAATGCCCAGAAATATGTTTGACTTTAAAGTGATGAAAAAACTGGGTAAACATTTTATGGCAAGTTTTACTGTGCGCGATATACTTAATACAGCTATAAGAAGAGCCTACATATACTCTGACGGAACGCAAATTGATTATGACAAATACAGATATGGTACAAACTATGTAATTAGTCTTTCATACAAACTATAAAACGTATTAAAAATGAACATAAAAAACGGATTATTTATTTTAATTTTTTCTTACCTGTTTTTTCCTTTTGCAGTAAAAGCACAGATAGAAAAAGTAATTGTAGAAACTTACTATATATCAGACTCGCTTGATGCAACCGATACTATTGATGGGCCGTCAAGAGCCCTTCCTATAGGGTCTAAAACCTATAGAGTATACATCGATTTACAAAAAGGTTGTAAGCTGGCTAAAATATATGGCAATGCAACCCATGCTTTAAAAATAACCAGTACCGATACATTTTTTAATAATGTTGACAGGCCCGCTTTTTATTATGGCTATTTAATGAAAAATGTTTATTTCAGGCCTAACCCTACCCTTGCACTTGACAGCTGGCTTACTTTAGGTTTAGCAACAACCACATATAACGGTATTTTAAAAACACAAGATACCGGTGTTTCTATTATTAACCCAAACCATACCAGTAACTGGGGAGGAACAGCAGGGGTTTCAACCGGTTTGTTGGTTAACAACGACCCAGCGGCCGGAATTCCTATAACCAATAAAGATGGTTTAATGATAAATACGTATAGCTACACAAACGGATTTATCGACCAGGGCTTTAAAGACCTTACAAATACAGATACCACGGTATTTGGCCCACAAAAAAGAGGGTCTCAGTTTATTACTAACAATTCTTACCTGCAGCAAAACCCGGGGGTAATGGGTGCCGTGCCCGATAGCAATCAAATATTAGTTGCCCAACTAACCACAAAAGGAACGCTTACTTTTGAGCTTAATGTAGTGGTGGTTGATTCAACCGGCCACTCAATTTATTATGTAGCAAAAAATCCATCGGGTACGGATACGTTGCTAAGCCCTTTTCTTTCTTATCCACCTGCCTGCGGTTGCAGAGATGACAGGTATTTAGAATATAACCCATCGGCCGCTTGT
>DATFTU010000537.1:0-2530 GCA_035261565.1 Bacteroidia bacterium | reverse complement strand
TTTTCTTCATGAAAAAAATTAGTATCGCGTTCTTACTTGCGTGTAGTTTTTTTGCCACTGCGCAAACAGGCTGGCAACCCGTAACATCATTTGGCAGCAACCCTGGCAATTTAAATATGTATAGCTATGTGCCCACAGGTATTATAGGCAGTGCGCCTTTGGTAGTTGTTATGCATGGTTGCACACAAAACGCAATTACGGTGGCTACACAAACAGGGTGGAACACCCTGGCCGACCGGCATAAATTTAATTTGGTGTACCCCGAACAAAAATCGGCCAACAATAGCAGCACTTGTTTTAACTGGTTTTTACAGGGCGATGAAAACCGGAACCAGGGCGAAGCGTATTCAATCAAACAAATGGTTGATTATATGAAAGCGCATTATAATATCGATACCAATCAGATATTTGTTACCGGCTTAAGTGCCGGTGCTTGTATGACAAATGTAATGATGGCCTGTTACCCCGATATTTTTAAAGCGGGTGTGGTAATGGCAGGCGCACCCTATAAAGCGGGGGCAGCGGCTTTGTATGGTTATACAACTACTATTTCACCAACTGCCTGGGGCGATTCTGTTAGAACGGGTTACCCTGGCTACACGGGTGCATATCCTAAAGTGGCTGTTTTTCAGGGTAGTGCCGACCCTGTTGTAAACCCCCAAAACGAAACCGAAATAATGAAGCAATGGACAAACATACACGGCGCAACACAAACACCGGCTTCAACCATTACCTCATTTAACGGAAACCCGTATGTAACAAAAAATATTTATAACGACCCAAGCGGCAACGAGGTGGTCGAAACATATACCATTACAGGCATGGGGCACGCCGTTCCGTTAGATACCGGCTCGTGCTATCGGCAATGCGGGCAAACAGGTACGTATGCATTAGAGGTGTATCTGTCATCTGCTTTTTGGTCAGCTTATTTTTTCAATATATTAAATAATAACAGCATTAATATAAATGGGGCAACATCTGTAATCTCTAACCAAACAAATGTTACGTATTCGGTTACGGCCACGGCAAGCACAACATATACCTGGTCGGTACCTGCGGGTGCAACCATTACGGTAGGGCAGGGCACAAACCAAATTACAGTAAGCTTTGGTTCTGTTTCGGGCAACGTAAGCGTTACCGAAACTTCAAGTGCCTGCAAGGTGGGCCCTTTAAATGTATTTGTTAGTGTAGGCACAACGGGCGTATCAGCTTTCAACGAGCAGCAAACGGCGTTTCAAATTTTTCCCAACCCGGCATCAGGTAATTTTAATTTGCTTTTAAATGTAGCCCAAAAACAAAACATAACCATACAGGTGGTTGATATGTTAGGCAGAGTAGTAGAAGCAAGCCCGACACAAGTATACCCTGCCGGACAAACACAAATTACGCTGGGCAACCAAACAAATTATTTGCCGGGCGTTTATTTTGTTAACCTTACTATAAATGGCCAACACATCTCTAAAAAAGTAATAGTGCAGTAATCAGGCAAAACCTTACTTATATGTAAGATTTAACTAAAAATTGTATTCTTTTCCCTCGTTTTTTAACTAACTTTAATACAGCAACTATGGTATCTGCACTAAATTACAGGCATGAAAAAAGCCGTTATTTTTATACTGCTTACAATTGTATTATTGTTTTCGTTATACGAGTTGTACAATATTTCAGCACTCTATAACGATCAGGTTAGCATGTCCGAAATTTTAGCAGGCACATCAAACCAAAACATCCCACAAAACAAAACCTCCCAGCTCGATGATTTTAAATTCGAACTGAATTCGTGGCGCGTATTTTATATTACGTATATAGTTTTTTATGTTTTTTATTCGGCCTTTATGCTTTACAAAACGCGTAAACAGGTAAGTTAATTAACCATTCTTTTTCATCAATTTAGTAAAAGCGTTTTGTATATACTTTTCCGATGTAATTAAGGCAGTTTGTATTCTTTTGGCATAACGTATACTATCCATCACTTCTTTGTTTTTTTCATGCAGTTCTTCGTAGGCTTTATCTACTCGTTGCTTTTGCATTTCAATAATTACTTTTTGCCGGTTGGTAATTCTAAAACGGTTAAACATAAATATGGCAAACACAGCCACCAATAATAACAAACCTGCCACCGCGTAAATTATAATGCGTTGTTTTTTTTTCTCTTCAATATGTATGGCATCCAGTTTATCTTGTTCGGCCCTGGCGGCAATTTCTTTTTTATCAAACTCATATTGCATGCTGGCTTGCAGGCTTTTCTTTTTAGTTTCTTCGTTACTTAAACTATCGCTATATAAAAAATATAGTTTAGTATGCTCAAACGCCGCTTTGTAATTACTCATTGTACTGTCCACAATAACCAAACCGCCATAGGTTTCTTTAATGGCTTCTTTATCGCCGGTTTCTATGCTTAGTTGCAGGGCCCGGTTTAAATAAGCGCCCGCTTCTTTAGGTTTGTTTAGTTTAATAAATACTTGCCCCAGGTTTACCAGGCAATTGGTTATGCCTTGTTTGTCTTCAATTTCTTCTTCAAGTTGCAACG